>CAZFPU010000086.1:0-3435 GCA_964521145.1 uncultured Methanosarcinales archaeon
GCTGTTGGTTTTTTCTGTATACTCAGAAGTGGTTAATTCTTATCGGAGATACTGTCCTGAAGAAGTTTTGTGAGCATAGCTTTCTGATCACTTTTGGCAATTCAGGCGGCTGTCGTCGCTGCCCTCCTCGTGCGATATCCCAAAAAGAGCATCCTGCGTCGCACTAGCGCTACGGGCATTGGCTTAGGAAAACCGCGATGCCCATTTCCTATAATTAAATTTATAAACAACCTATCTGTTCTTTCTAATGTGCGTCGGTAGTATAATGGTAGTATAGCGGCCTTCCAAGCCGTTGGTCCGGGAAACGTTTGAGGTTAGCGTTCGGAATTTCAAATCCCGACCGACGCATTTAACCTCTTTTTATTTCTTGGATTAACAGTATTTAGAAACTTGAAAAAACTCTGAGTTGGAATAGTTATATGATATATCCTCTTTCTATTTGCTCTTTTATCTTCATAAGATGACAGTTTACAAGGAATATCAAGATTTTCCAAAAATGAGGTAATATCCTGTGCAAGTTCTGGAGATACGGTCGCAAAAGAAATCTTTTTTGATGATAAGTGGCCATCGCTATCTAGCATTCCTCTCAAAAACCCTATTTTAAATGTTCTCGGATAATTCCTTCTTATCAAGTGGACGGAGTAGGTTTTTCTGGATTTTTCATCCCAGTGCAAAAATCCTATTATGAAATGATATATCGGTTTAGAATAATAATACAGATTGTATCTATTCGTTTGATAGTATTCAGAGGGAATTTTTCCGAAGATCTTTTTAAGAACTTGTTGCTTAAATTCATCCACATATTTTTTCTCTGATCTATTAAAATGTAATGAAACCCTGTGTTTCTTATCCGGCATTTTGTAGAAGCAGCCATCACCTGCGAATACACCTATAAACTCTCCAACAAGTTGCGAATTGCGAGGATTTATCCGTATCGGTAATTGGGTTCGACCCCTTATCTTGCGGAAATGGTGGTATATTGTAGTTTTACTCTTGCCAGTCAGCCTAACCATATGATTGAGAGATAAACCCAGACCTACAAGTTTTTTAATATGCAATTTTTCACTTTCTGTTAATCTTTTCTTAATCATAGTCTCGTCTTGGATTAAAAAAGAGTCAGAAATAGGGAGTATTTAAAATCGTTGGTCCGGGTTCGAATCCCGACCGACGCAGTTATTTTTTGAAATTGGTGCCAAATGAGCGACCAGCAAGTTCTGATATGCTGTTGCCTTGGTGCGTCCACATGCTTAGAGCAGCGAAGAATGCTTCTTCGTAATTGAATCCATTTCTTGATCCTGCGTCCCTGCTCACTTGTCTTTCTACAGACCTGGTCCACTCTTTAGCTTGGCCGTACTCCAAAGTATAGAGGGTCTTAAAATTATTGATCAGGTCCTGCCCACACGAGCGTTTTATTTGCATCTGTTCAGCGATCATCTCTTTGGATTGATTGACATCTATTTTATTGTACAATACCTTATCGCAGATTGTGCTCTCAGGAGTTGGCTGGTTTGGTATTGCAGCGATTCGTTCATGCCTTGTCTGGGTTTGAGGATTGTATCCCGTAGCGCACCCGCCGGCAAGCATTGCGCCGATGAGCGTGTAGGTTATTGGTTTTAGGATCATGATATCGATGACAGTGAGGCATATATAAATCTTTCTATTTTTACCACTTATAAGTTACAATTTATTCTATCTCAGGCATGCACAATTTTTTTACATATCTTTATTAAATACAATCGATCAAAAACCGCATGGCGCGCATTCTGTATGGAGTTGCTGGCGAAGGGATGGGACATGCAGTTCGAAGCAAGGCTGTTATCGATCATCTTAAGAAAAAGCATGAAGTTCGCATAGTCGCGGCAGGAAAGGCGCACTCATTTCTCTTAAGATATTCCCCGGTTGAAAAGATCGATTATTTCAAGATAATCTATCGAAACAACAAGACGGCCATCGCATTGACCGCACTCAATAATACTGCTCGTTTTCCTCTGATCCTGCTTCGAAGCCTAAGGATCGGAAGGCTTATCAGACAATTCAAGCCCAATCTCATCATAACTGATTTTGAGCCGCTTGTCGATTACTATGCTTTTTTCAAAAAGATCCCGGTGATATCAATTGACAACCAGCATCTTATACCTGAGGCTAATCACGACGCAATATCAAAGAACCAGAGATTTTCTGCGCTTGTGGCAAGGCTCATCGTGCGATTATTCATCATCAAGAAGAACGCCTGCTTCATAACAGCAATTGTGCCAGCGAAAAGCTCAAGTAGCCGTTTCCATTTGATCGAGCCATTGCTTCGGAAGGAAATCATTGAGGGTAAGCCAATGAAGAAGGAGCATATCCTTGTCTATCAGACCTCAACGAGCAACAAGGATCTAGTATCCTCTTTGCAAAGGCTAGCGGACGTGCGTTTCTTGGTGTATGGTCTCAATGAAAATAAAAAGATGGGGAACGTGACCCTAAAAAAAGCAAGTGAAAAAGAATTTTTAGAGGACCTACGAACCTGCAGGGCCGTAATCACCAATGGCGGATTCACGCTTATCAGCGAGGCGATCCATCTCAAGAAACCGATCTTAAGCGTTCCAGTAAAAAACCATTTCGAGCAGTTTCTCAACGCGATGCATGTCCATATGTGTGGATTTGGCATGTATGGGGAAGACATCAATGAGCACGTGGTCTCGCAGTTCCTTGACCATTTGCCTGAGTACGAGGAGTATCTAAAGAAACACAAGAAATATTCGAATAAGGAAGCGTTTAGGCTAATTGATAAGGAAATAAAAAGATTGACTCGTTCCTGAAAACCATCTTCAATAAAAATAACAGACATGCTTAGAAAATTCCTGTTTCGAAATAAGGTACTGACTTCTCGCCTATCAATCGGGGTATCTACTCTGGGAAGGGGGGCGCTCGCTACGTTCGACCCTGTGCTATTGCTGGTCATCAATAGGCGAGGCCGCAGCGCACTGAGTCAAAAGCGGAGGCCTCGCTGTAAATATCGCCGAAGGCATAATGAATCTGCTACACTATTATAAATTCGCAATGCTCGACCTGATGCCAGTACCTTATTTCTAGAATTTATAGTTTTAAACCTTCAAACTAACAACCTGCGACATTCCGTGCTCATTCATGGAGATGCCATACAAAGTGTCTGCTTCAGAAATGACCGCGTCATTGTGCGAAATGACAACATATTGCGCCTGCTTGGAATATTCCTGGACCAATTTTGCCAATCGCTCTGAATTGTGTTTGTCGAGCGCCGCATCTACTTCGTCAAGCACATAGAATGAAGCGGGCTCATATTCCTGGATGGCGAAGGTGAACGCAAGTGCTGTCATTGTCTTCTCGCCTCCTGATAGACTCCTAATGTCTAGGAATTTGCTTCCGGTGATCTTTACGTTGATTCGAACCCCTCCTTCAAACGGCTCCTGCTCA
>CAZFPU010000086.1:3445-8776 GCA_964521145.1 uncultured Methanosarcinales archaeon
TTTTCTAGGACCAATGCGGCCTGCGCTCCTTTCGTCGTCAGTTTTGTGAAGAATTCCTGGAACCTTGTGTTGATCGCAAAGAATGTCTTTAGGAATAATTCCTTTTTGCGGCCTTCGATCTCCTCCATGAGCTTCATGACATCTGTTTTTTCAAGGTCAAGCGACTCTTTCTTTTGAAGTAACGTGTTGTATTGGGCTTCTACCTCATCGTAAATCTCGAGGGCTCGCATATTGACTGATCCGATCTGATCGATCATGCGCTCGAATTTTCGGATGTCTTCCTTTAACTGCTCCTCTGTCTTTTCCAGATCAAGGGTAATCCCCTCATATTGCATGAACTCATGCTCAAGTCCAGCGACAATCGCCCCAACATCCGCGGTCTTCAAGGAATAGGTATTGCTTTTTATCTCGACGACCCGGCTTCTCTCAAGCTGTGAATTGATCTTTGCATCGTTTTCCTGTATTGCCTTGTCGATCTCGCTTCTTTTATGAAATAGCCCTTTGAACTTTGCATAGAAATCCTCTGCTATCTTCTCTTTCTTGGAAAGGTCATCTTCTTGTTTCTTTATGACCTCTTCAAGGGTCACTAGCTCTTGCCTAAAGGCAACATCATCTTTTTCTATCTCTCTAATTATCTTGTAAGTCTTCTCAAGCTCAGAAGAATAGACGGCTGTTGCTTGCGTATCGCGAACCTTTATCTCAGAATCTATCTTGATTATCATCTCATTGAGCTGCCTGATCTTCTCTTCATAGGCATTGAGCTCTGCGATCACGGTTGGATTTCTTAATTGGGCTATGCTCTGCCTTAGTTTTTCCTTCTCGGATTTCATAAGGGCGAGTTCTTTGTTCAGAGTGGATATCTTATCTTGCAAAAGACTCATCTTCTTATCGACATCCCCTTCCTCTTTTTGCAATAGCTCTTTTCTGCTTCTGCTGTCGTGGTAATCGCTCTTATCGAGCTTAAGCGTCTTTTCCATAGAGATAATCTCTCCTTCAAGCTGCGCTTTCATGGTCCTTAACCTCGAAATGAGGTCCTCATCATCGATTCTTCGCTTCTCAAGCATCGATATGCCGTTTTTGAGGTCCATATATTCCTCTTCCTGCTTTTGGATCTCATCTGAGATATCCTTTTCGGCAAAGCCCATGCTTCCTTTTCTTTTAAGGCGGTACCCTCCTATCATGGCGCCGCTTTTTTCCGCCATATCGCCATCAAGGGTGACAAACTTCGCGCTGCCAATTCCTAAACGCCTGGCGACATCAATTGTATCAACTACTAACGTGTCAGAGAACACATGCTCAAACACTGTCTTGAATTTCCTATCAAAGGATACAAGATCTATTGCAAGACCCTGGCAGCCTTTTGCCTCAAGCAGTTTTTTTGTTTCTTTTTCAGCTTCCTTTCCTCTCATTTTATTGAGCGGCAGGAATGTGACGACTCCTAATTTATTCTCCTTTAGATAGCGAATGCATTCCGCAGCCGTCCTATCATCTTCGACAACAACGCTCTTGATCTTTGGCCCTGCGGCGATCTCAAGGGCAAGCGAATATTTTGACTGCACATTCCCCAGTTCGGCAACCGTGCCATAGATCGATTGGTTATTTTTTTTCAGATCGAGGATCTTCTTTAGGGCAACATCTCCAAAACTAAGCTCCTGTTGGCTTATCTGCCGAGCTCGCAGTTTTGACACATCTTCTTGGACAATGGTTATCTTCTTTCTTTTTTCATGTAATTTTGCGGCATTCACCGAGTCTTCTTCTAGCTTTTTAGTGAGTTCAGAAGTGCACTTTCGAAATTCCTCTCGCCTTTTGTGCAGATCGTCAAGCTGCCGCTTGTTTTCCTTTTCGACGCTTGCAACCTTTTCTATCTGCTGATCAATAAGGGTGATGTCTCGTGCGATGCGATCCTTTTCCCGAATAAGATTATGCTGGTTCTCCCTGCTCTCCTGTGCCTGTTTTTGCAGCTCTTCTGCTCTCTTATCAATATCTGCTACCTGCACTTCAATGTCTCCAAGATTCTCAAGCTTGTGCTTTTCCTTGAATTTCGCGATTTTTGCCGAGATATCGCTTCTATCTTTTTGTTTTGATTGGATCTCAGCCTGCATGGCTTGCTTTTCTGCTTCAAGCTGCTTCATCTTCTCCTCGATCTCAGAGATGCCTGATTGCAGATCTGATTTTCTGTGCTCTAATCTTTTGATTTCACTCTTTAGCTGTTCGACACGAGCCTGTTTTTTGGTAAGGTCGATCTTTAATGCCTCGACTTCCTTGTTGAGCTTTACTTGCTCAATCTCCCCTTTCGTTTCTATCTCCCTTGTTATCTCATTGATCTGCTCTCGCTTTTGCAGGTTCTCTGTCTTGAGCGCGTTAATCTTCTCATTAAACTTCTCAAACTCTACTTTTGCCTCTTCAAGGCGAGCATTAAGCTCTTCTTTTTCTGTTTTTTTTCGATCAATTTGTTTTTTTAGATAGGAGGCCTTGTTTGTTTTAATGGAATCATTCATCTCCTTGTATTTCATGGCCTGATCCCTATCTTTCTTGAGTTCTTTTAGATAGGTATTTCTTTCAGTAAGCACAATTTCTGTTTCCTTGAGGCGCTCATCGACTTTTAGCAATTCCCGAACGGCCTTTTCTTTTTTCTCCTCATAGATAGTGATGCCCGCAACCTCGCCGATCAATTGCCGCCTCTCTTCTGGGTGCATCTCGACCAACTTTACGATGTCTCCTTGCAGGATTATGTTGTATCCATCGGGGTTTATCTTTGCAATCGATAGAAGCTCAACAATTTCCTGCCGAGTCCTTGTCTCATCATTGATCTTATAGACGCTCTGGCCATTTTGTTTCACAATCCTTGATAGTTTCACTTCAGTATCTTGCGTTGGAAATATCTTTTGCGTGTTATCGAAGAAAATGGATACTTCCCCCTGCTTTGCCGGTTTCTTTGCCTTTCCGCCATTGTAGATCAGATTTGCTGACTTTTCTGCCCGCAGTGATTTTGATGAGCTCTTCCCAAGGACAAAGCACAATGCATCCAAGACATTGCTTTTTCCAGAGCCATTGGGACCGATCACGCAATTATAATCTCCTGAGAAAATGAATTCAGTATGTTTGGCGAAGCTCTTGAAGCCATTCATGACCATCTTGTTGATTCGAGTGCCCTTGATCTTTGTTTTTTCTGCCCCAAGGCGTTGTTGTGGTTGTATTAGCTCTAGCTGACCATTTCCAACAGTTTGCAGTGGTTCATTTTGCGGATTTTGTAATGACTCATTTTTTTTAGGACCCAGTACCGATCCTTCTTCAGTACTCATTAATTTATTTTTATCATTGATCACTTTTTTTCCAACACTCATTGGTGCATTCCCATCATTGGTCAATTTACCTTCATCATTCATCAATTCACTATCATTGTTCATTAATGCATCTTTAGTATCATTGATCGGTCTATGTTGGGCCGCTGCATTGGTATTGGTCCTTTCTTGCAGTTCATCGCTGTTGCTTGTTTTCTCTATTGGTCTATCTGTATTTTCTAATTGCTCTATAGAATTATCTTCATCATTTTGCTCTAGAGCGCCATCTGGTAAAGTCTCATCGAGTGGTTGCTGCTCCTCTTCAGAAAAAGCATCTTCTGGCGTTTTCGCTTGCCCTTTCATGGTATGTTTTTGAGAGAGATTCTATATAAAGGTTTTTGAAAAAAAGAGCTTGGAAACACTTTTATACAACAAAGTCTTTACCACTAAGTTGTAAAATGGTTTTTGAGAATCTGAGCCCGGAACTGCAAGTTTACATTAATGCGCGTACTGTTGCAGCTGCGTACATAGAATTCACCTTGGCTGCATCAACTATCGGTGGCATACTAGGGATGACAAAAGATGCCGCTCGCAAAAAGGTACAGTATGCAACCCAATATGGCAATGCAGTAAACCAATTCAATCAATATAGCGTCATGATGCAGCAAGGAACCACCCCAAAAAAAGAAGATCTTGAGGCTTTGGCCGCTTCCTATAAACAATTATCAAGCACGCCACTGTATCATGCCAACAGAAATCTACGTGCTTTGGCAAGAAGGGATTTGGCAATTGTACATGGCTATCTTGGGCAATTAGGGACACAACCAACTGGCTTGATGAATCGAATAGATGCGCTTCCCAGTCAAGATTAGAAAAATTCTAAGAGCATGCAAAAAGAATCCTAAAAAAATAATAAGAAACAGTTGGAAAATCCAACTGCGCTGCCTCTTTTTCCCTAGCGGATCATCTAAATCTTTTTGAAATGCGTCTGGTTTTGATACTTACGATAAAAAAATGGTCCCCTGTAGTTTATTCGTGGGGGGGTGGTTTGGAAAGAACTCGGGCAGGGGACCTCTGAACGTGATGTTTATGCGCTTTTTTTTGCAGGCTTTCGTAATTCCTTAAGCCAAAGCAGCCCGATCCTGATCATTTCTTTGTTGAAATTATCAGATAATCTGTACGTTTTCTTGTACAGATCGTATTCGATGATACCCATGCTCTTCATGGGTGTCAAGATGCGATCGTAAAATTGTCGTTTGTTGTATGAGACCTTTACCTTTTTTCCTCGGTAAGGTTCTTCATCGATAAGATCGGTTATTAATTCACCATCATGCAGCTTCGTTGCAAACAAAGACATTTCCGTCTTGTTTATCTCGCCGGTATTTGTCTTTATCATCTCGACGAGGAGCTTTGCTACGATAATCTGCTGCTTAGTTGCGAACATGACCTCATAGATATCCTCAGGGAGGTTGTAGCGGTCAAACAAAATCACCATTTGATTATTTTACAGAGGCATGCTTCTATATAAATGTTACGTTTTTGTATACTGGTTTGGATTTTTGTAGTCTTTTTGGGTTTAGTTACTTATAAATAATCATTACTTGATAGTAGTCTGAAAAGAAACCTTTATATAGGGTTTATTGTTCCATTTTTTGATGGTTCGAAAAGGATTACCTTCTGAATTGGACGCATTGGTGGACGATAATACGTATCCGAAATCAAGCTCTATCGCAAGACGACATAGGCTGCAACCTAGCCTTCCTCGTATTACTCGCGACATGCCTTTTGATCATTTTTCTGATGGTGATCTGGACGTTAGTCGCTACCAATTGGCAGCCATTGATTCTTTGGGAGAGGGTACAACGGATACGTTAACTGTAGTGCAAAAAGTTAACTCCCCTCTTCGTGCATTCTTAGTTCGGGGAAATGGAGATTTAGCCAGCAATACCCACAACTGGGTCTGGGATAGTGATTCCAATAGTATCATCCGAGATGTCCAGATGGTAAACGCCTACAACGGCTTTGTTATTGGAAGTGGTGACTTTGTAAA
>CAZFPU010000087.1:0-8723 GCA_964521145.1 uncultured Methanosarcinales archaeon
AACCAGAGCATTATTTCAAATTGATCGACGGATCTGAGCTCAAGAACGTGCTTGATTTGGCAAATGCCTTGCCTACCATGTCAGATGACGTGTTCTATTCGCATGCGAACGGGGGCAAGAACGATTTTAGCAACTGGGTTCGAGACATCTATGAGGACCATGAGCTTGCCGATAGGCTCTCTAAATGCAATGGGCCTTCGGAAACTGAGCTTACGGTGCTTCGGCATCTACTCTACCAAAAAAAGAAATAAAAAATGAGTTACTTATTTAGGCAGATTCTTTTTTGCATCCTTGTGATAGTGCTCACCCTGCCCTTTGCGCTTGCGCAGGATATTGCGCCAAATAGGATCTTATCAAATTCCGAGGATTGGCGGGATGTGTATTCGGTCATGCAATATGGTGTCTTGCAGGGAAAGCCCACTAATTTTTTGGTGAGCTCAAGGCACGCAACGCTCATCACCAACCAGATACCCGCAGGCGAAAATCTCTGGGTCTTTAGTTCTGAGCGGGTCCCATTCATTGTCGGCTATGAAAGCCTGCTTGCAGGCAAAGGATACACGGCGCAGGAATTCACCTTCGAGAACATCAATCTGGAGCTGGCAAAAAGACTAACAGGTATAACCAAATTCATAATAGTTGATGATTCATATGGATACAACGCGATATCGGTCGCTCCCTACGCTGCGCTTACCAAGAGCTTCGTTCTTTTTACCGATAGGGATAATGTTGATGATGTCGTTGATTTTCTTGATTCGATAACACTTGAATCGGTGCTCATCTACGGTCCTCTCGATAGGGAAGTCACCCAGGCGACGCAAAAATACAATCCGCAGACAATCAATAGGAATTCGAATAGATTCCAAAACAACGTCGAGATCGTAAAAAAATACCGGGAGATATCTGCGGCAAAGCAGGTCATCTTGACCAATGGCGAATTCATCGAGCAGGAGATCATGTCAGGAACCCAACCCGTTGTGTTCATCGGAACAAACAATGTTCCGCAGCCAATCCAGGAGTACATCCAAGGATCTGATATTGAGGTGGGTGTTCTTATCGGCAATGAGCTTGTGGGAACAGCAACAACGATCAGAAGGCAGCTTGGCATCTCTGTTTTTGTCAAGTTCGCCCAAGGGGCAAGAAGCCCACGAGGAGCTATCTCGCAAGTCGAGGCGCTCGATATGTTTTATCTTCCTACCTATGCCTTGAATCTGGTCATTGATAGCATAAAATACAATCGGGCTACCAATCAGCTGGAAGTGACCATAAAGAATGCCGAGGAGCAGGCAGCGTATTTCATAGGGACTCATTCATTAAAATCAGCTGAAGGAACACCAATTTCGCCTGTTGGGGACAAAGAAGCGATATTCATTGATGGCAATGAGATCAAGACCATGGTATATGATGTTGGCGTCCTGCCTGAGGGAAAGCTGACTGCTGATATTTTGGTTGTCTTTGGCGAGAGCCCGCAGGCGCTTGAGCGTGAATTGAGGGCTACCCTTGATGTCGATACCGTTCGGATTTTTGATTCCTGCGATGTTGTGGTAAGCGAGATCTCAATTGACGTTCGCAAAGGCACTTTCCATGTGGCGCTTGAAAATCCAACCGACAAGGAATGCTACGCTGACGTGGAACTGCTTGATATTGTGATAGCCGGCCAGAGGCAGGATGTAAGCCTCGAATCGGTCGTCATGCTAAAGCCAAGTGGCAAGCGAACAGTCAAGATAACTGCTGAAGATTTCGAAGAGGATGATGTTGTAGATAATGAAGAGATCAAGATTCGGGTTTTCTTTGGAGAGCGAGAGAACAATCTCTACAAGTTCAAGGACTTCACGCTGGAACTGAGCGAGAAGGGGGGAGATTATCTCTTCTACACGCTGCTTGTGCTGATCTTACTATTGGCGCTGCTCATCGTCTGGAAACGGCGAAAGAAGAAAGAAGATAAGCACGCTAAGTGATTTTTTATTTTATTATCTTTTTCAATTTGATCTCCCTCCTATCGTGTTTTCTGTTCGTGCCCTCTGTATTGCTTTTTTCTTGGTCTTCTTTTTGATATGTCGGAATACCACCATCTCTTTGAGTGGCGGTTTACCGTGAGTAACATCGAGTGGTATTCCGAGCATGCTCAAAAACCACTCGCTTGTGGAATCACCGTATCATTCCACCGGTGCTTCGCCGGTGGTTTTTGACATTTCCCGGGGTTTAATTCTCCGACCTTCAGGTCGCTCATTATACACCATGCACGGTTCCACTGGGTGGTAGTTTTGTTACAGTTGATGGACCCAATGACTAAGCACATTGGAGCAGATTATGTTGTATCTTTTTAATGATCGAGAAGCCCGTCCTTAGGGTAGGGGAGGTCACTTCGTTTCATTTTTATTTGCATCCTTGTGACTTCCTTTGCCTGCTTCTGAAATCCTAGGGCAATGAGCAGCCAAAAAATAAAAAAAAGATCGCAAATCCCTCAAAAAACAAAGATATCCTCCATTAGTATACCAATCCCTACAAATCAAGGACGGTGCGCCGACGGCAAAAAGAAAAAGTATATAAATGAGTTCCTATCATTCCGTCTCAATAACTAAAAAAGGTGATTTCATGGGAAAAGTAATTGTAAAGACTGGTGTTAAAAGAGAAAAGGGATTTCTCTATTTCTTGGATCGAAACGGCGACGTTGCCAAAGTTCCAATGAAGAGAGCTGGCCAGAAAGCCAACAAGAAGCAGACTGTTGTCGCCAAAGCTGGTGTCAAGAGAAAAGATGGCTACCTCTACTACATTGACAGTGCAGGAAACATCTGCGAAGCTGTGATGCAGCGAGGCGGAAAGAAGAAAAAGAAGAGATAAATTCTCTTCTTTATTTTATTTTTTTATTTTTTGTTTTGTTCTGGTTGATTTTTGCTTAAATCCTTTCTCGTTGATATTTATTCCCTCTGTTTCTGACCCTCCATTATTTTTTTATGTTTATATTGGTCTGAGCCGCTGTTGTCCTATTGGGTAGTTTTGTTGTTTTCCACTTGTTGTTTCTATATCCTAGTGCAATGGAACACGAGTTAGAAGATTAAATTATCGAATAAGGTCTGGCTTTCTATCAGGAAGGGCCGTGACTCATCGTTTCGCAATGATTTTATACTAATCGACTCTTCATCATCACATGAAATCGCACACAGAGTACCTTCACTTCAACACCAAGAACAAGATAGAGTTCGTAAACATAACTGATCAAGTACAGGATGCCATAACAAAATCAGGAATCCAGGAAGGAATCGCGCTCATTAACCCCATGCACATCACTTCTTCAGTGTACATTAACGATGCTGAATCTGGCCTTATCAATGATTATCAGCAATGGCTCAAAAAACTGGCGCCAATGGACGTCGATCTCTACAAGCATAATCTTACCGGCGAGGATAACGCATACGCACATTTATGGCGAACAATCATGGGGAGGGAAAGCGTTGTTGCGATAACGAAAGGAAAGCTGGATTTCGGGACCTGGGAGCAGATCTATTATGCTGAATTCGATGGACAGAGAAAGAAGAGGGTTCTGGTCAAGATACTCGGGGAATGATCCGGAGAACAATTTTTTTGATTTGCTTTTTTTGCATTCTCAGGGTTTTTCTGAAATCAAGTAGTGAAAATAGCTTCTAGTCAATTTGCACTCAAAACAACATTTATATACTTAGGCAACTGGGCATAACTACATGAAATCAGCACAATTCATAATCATTAGCTTGATGGCACTGATGTTCATTCTTCTCGGCTGCGCCGAGCAGCCAATCGCATGCACAATGGATGCAAAGATATGTCCTGATGGCTCGGCTGTTGGCAGGGTGGGCCCTAACTGTCAGTTTGCCCCCTGTCCTGATGGAAATAACCAACCAACGGCATGTCCTGAAGATGCGAAGATCTGCCCCGATGGAAGCGCGGTTGGAAGAATAGGTCCTGATTGCGAGTTCGCTCCATGCCCGGGTGCAGAGAATGCATGCGATTATGACGGTTCTACTAAAAAATATGCGGGCAAAAGCAAAGACATATGTTCGAGGATAAAATATCAATGCGCAGAGGGAACGGTTACATTCTCAGATGAGTGCGGTTGCGGTTGTCAAGCCAAGGAAGATTCAGAACCAGCCAATGGGAACAATCCCGGTGAGGGAAAGCTAGCAGCTTCTGATTGCAGGCCAGAAGAGCGAGGAGCTGAGATCTGCACCATGATCTATAAGCCCGTATGCGGCTGGTGGAATTCAGAGAAGATACAATGCTTTGCCTATCCATGCGCGCAGACCTATCCGAGCAGATGTCAGGCATGCGCGAATGAAGACGTTATCTCGGTGACCGAAGGTGAATGTCCAAAACCGGGAGAAAGCCAGACTACATCTGTTTGTGGAAATGGCATTTGTGAAGAAGGAGAGAATGGCGACCCGGGAGGTTGCCCTGGAATTGACGATCCTAGCTGTCTTGGAGCACCTGCTTCTATAGGGAGCTGCCCTAGCGACTGTAGTACATAAAGGCTATCTGATTGATTATCTTTTTTGCCTCACGTAGAACTCACTTTAGAATTTCTTGTCGCCGTATGAGTAGTTTTTCTGACAACCTATATAGTGATTGTTTTATTACGCTGTGAGTTGTAATACCCCGCTGCTTGCAGCGGCCTATATTCCATAGCGTGATATTCGAAAATTTGGAATCTGAAATTCGCGAAATACTCCTCAGCTTGCTGCGATTGGGATAGTGAATTCTAAATTTTCGTTTTATCTATAACAATTTTCAGAAATTGCTTGTTCAAGATTTGACGAGTAAGAACCTCAAGAAATTACACCAGATGCTGACAGTCACATAATATAATTCGTGTTGTCCCTATCAATGCCGTGCACAAACTCGATATCAAGATCATCTGGTTTCTCAACTTTATCATCGAATACATGCGAAGGCAGGAATTGCTCCATATCGAGCGCCATCTGCGTCGCCAGATGATTCATTCCAAAATACTGCTTGGCTATCTCATATGAGAGTAACCTGACTTCTTCATGATCGAATAGGTTTAGGCTTTGCAGGTATTCATGCAGAAGAATGTTGAACAGATACGGGTTATAGAGCTTGGGACTTTGCGTTGCGATGGTTTGCAGCGGCCGTTTGTTGATTATGATGGTATTTGCGTCCATGGAATAGAATGCTCCTAAGCATGATTGGCCTTGCGCCCCAAGATCGCTTAGTCCTACCAGTAGGCCTGCTTGTTCTTTCCCGAGGTAGTGGCGTACTGCTCTCTTAACCAAAGAAAAAATGTCCGCAAACGAGTTCGCTTTTTTGAGTCGCTGGCCGAACGTCATAGAAATAGGATACTTTTTGATATTTTTAAATGTTGCCAATTTGGAAGCAAAATAGACGACAAAGTATAGTGAAAAGAGAATCTTTGTGCTATCGGATAAAAAATCCCTCAAATCCTTCTGATGACTGTTGCTTTATTATTTCAACTGTATCGACTCTTGCCCCTCGAGGTCCTCGATTGCAGAATCGTATCAGCTCATCAATATCCTTTTTTGGACCCTGCGCTATGACTTCAACGGTCCCATCAGCTTTGTTTCTGACAAAGCCCTTCACATTCAGTTTTTTTGCAATCTCTTTTGTCGATTGCCTAAAGAATACTCCCTGCACTTTTCCGTGGATTATCAGCTGTACTTGGATCATTGTTTTAGTTAGTTGGTTTGAGAAAATAAATTGATCGTTTTTAGAAATTACATGAAAAAATACTATTGCACTAAGATATCTATACTATCGATGCCGCACGCATTGGTGCGGCCAAAATATCCTCGCTTTTTATTCGAAAAGATAATAGACGTAAAAAATCCCTTTTCAATCCCTAAGCATGAATTTCTCGACTTGTTTTCTAGCCAATTCTCTCTTTCTTTGATGCTCTTTTAGGAATTCATTTATCTTCTCGATCAAGATCATCTTCATTTCCCCGCTGAGCATCTTTCCTGATTGGTAATCGGAATAATAGTGCGCAAGCTTCTTATCATCCTCTTCTAGGTAAGTCAGCCATTGGTAGCTTGCGTCGATATCAGGATTGCCTCCGTGCTTTCGATGTTCCTCTATTGTGTCTTTTCCACCGGAAAATGCATATTTATTGACTTTTTTCTTTACCTGATCTGGAGTGTCGGTTGCAAAAATCGTGGCTTCCTGGCCAGTTGAGGTTGACATCTTCGAATTGGGACCGGTCAATGCTGGCAAGAATCTACATAGGATGGTTGCTGGCTTTGGAAATCCAAGTGATTGTGCGACATCTCGTGTCAATCTAAAATGCACGTCCTGATCGATCGCGCAGGGGATCAACACATGGGTTGGTTTTTTCTCCATGACGCTTGGCAAGAATGCAGGAACGGATTGCATCGCTGTATAGAACGTGATCCCGATATTGTGCGAATCGGTGAACCCAAAGGTGCTTTTTATCGTTGATAAGGTCATCTTCTTTGCAGCCATACAGCCATACTTGTACATGTGGCCCGCGTATTCGGTATCAAGGAATATCTTTGTCTTTTTTGGATCAAAGCCCACTGCTATGATGTCTAGGATGTTTTCGTATGCCCATCTATTGGTCTCTTCAAAAGTCATATCCTGCTTGAATAGGAATTTCTCCTCATCGGGGATCTGGAATAGCAACGTGGCATCAAAAGAATCCTGCAGCCACTTGGTAAACATCCAGGGAATGAGATGCCCCATATGCACAGGGCCAGAAGGCGCTCGTCCCGTGTAGAGATAGAATGGATTGCCTTTATCCTGCTCTTTGAAAATATGATCAAGATACATATGCGCGAAGAATATTTTTCTCTTCAAGAAATAATGCAGGGAACCTGCCCTCTTCTCTATCTCCTCGAGCGTATGCTCATCAAGAGGCTTTACGCCAAAATCGCGGATCAGTTTATCATAATCTACTTCGCCTGAGACTTCCCAAGGGGTGACTTTGTATTCTTTCGCCATTTCTTTTTAGTTTATTATTGATTTTTTAAAGATTTGCGTTGTATTCTTCGCATGCTGCGCAGTTATTATGCATTGTCAAAGTGAAGCGGTTTAGGCAATACCGAACTTTCGAATACAATTGAGTCGCAGCTCTGCATCAACTTCACTACTAAGTCCCTTACAGGAAAACAAAGTATCCACTTCACAACGCACTGGTGGATCAGAGATTTGCGTACAGCGATCAAATGTTTCCTCGCAAGTTCTTTTTTGATCAGATCCTTCGCATAAACTCATATCCAAAAGAAGCCAGGCAAGACTTTCTAAACAGAGTGAAGGTTCAGATGTGTTTTTACAGTATGCAGGATTCGTCGAGTCCCAAGCCTTATCAAAATAGCATATATCTTTGAGCAGGCCGCTACTTGACTCGCACTCTTTGTGTATAAAATTTTGATCTGGGCCAGAACTGAACCAAGTCTCTCCATTGAGTATTTTTTGTTTGCACTCAGCATTTTCTATCATAGTATCTAAGGCACCACCCAAACCAATACTCAAACTTTTCGGATAAAACAGATCGCAACTCTCTTCGGAGTATGCCAACAGATATTTTGGAGTAAAGGAATACAGCGTAACAAGGATTACAGCAGCGATCAGTAATGTTGCCAGGGCAGTATTCGCTTTAGGTAGTTCCAGCGAACCCCCATGCACCTTTTTTGCCAGACGGGTTGTATCGATAATGACTCCAAGATAACACAATGCTGCTCCAATCCATCCCAACATGGTACCAAATGCGACTAAAGCGAAAAAGGCCACACCAAAACGCGCGTATCTTCGTAGGAAGAAATATCCCGACCCATAGAATAGTAAATTGACTGCACCAATTGACTTTGCGCTGTATTTCAATTGTTGATCAGTGTCGCGTAATGCAATTCTAATATCTTGCTCTTTGAATCCTTTCTGAACTAAGGCTCGGTTAATCTGCTCATTAGAATATCCTTTGGACTTTTGTATTTTTATCCATTCCCTTAATTGTTCACGTGCCACACCTCTTCTTTTTAATTAACCGTTATTAATAATTTGCTTTTTAGATATAAAAGATTCATTGTTGCATCTCTGGTTCAGAATCAACCCAGTATAATCAAAACGGCCCCGCCAACCATCATTATCGATCCAAATAATCTCCCTCTCAGATCGGATTCCTTGAACCAAAAATGGCTAAAGATCATGCCAAAGAAGATCGAACTTCGTTTCAATGAGATCATGTAGGGGACGATCGCAGTCACGAGTGCCATCGCTGCCGTTAAGGACATGAACGCATTCGAGAATCCCATACCAATTGCGATAGGTATATTTTCTTTTAATTGTGCAAGATGTTTTCTAAACTGCCACAGCACGAAAGGAAGCAATAAAACAAGGACAACGCAATGCATCAAGGTCGAAAAGAAAAATGGATTTGATTTGGTAACACCCATCTTGAAGAAATTTGACATCACGCTCATGAGCAGCGCTGAACCCAGTGCGCATCTAGGTCCTACATTTGTCCACAGGGCCTTGAAAGGCCCAAAGATCGATTTTTTTATTTCATGGATGTTTAGGATATAGGTTCCAACAGTGATCAGGATGACTCCAATATAACCATGCAGCGATGTCGGATTTTGCTGTCCCATCAAAGGCGAGGTTATGAGAAGAAATACTGATGTAAAACTAAGCAAGGGAATTGTCAACGAAAGATTGCTGGCTCGAAATGCCCGATGCAAAAGTGCCATCGAAAGTATAAGCAG
>CAZFPU010000088.1:0-8696 GCA_964521145.1 uncultured Methanosarcinales archaeon
ATCTGCGGCTGCTTCCTTCTGAACTCTATTATGAAATCGTTGAATTCCTTCACATCAGAAAATTTCATTTTTATGAGCAGGTCATATTCACCGGTAACGCCAAACACCTCCTTTATGCGGGTATCTTGCAACATCGCGCCGCTGAGGTATTTTTCGGTTGTACCTTTGATTAGAAAAAACACGACCAATGATTCATTGAGCTGCTTATCGTCAGTTTGTATGGTAAACCTCTCGATGGTCTTGCTTTGTATGAGTTTTTGTATCCTTTGATGGATCGTGCTTGGCCGAATCTTTGTCTTTTGGGATAGCTCTCTGATCGAATAGCGTGCGTTCTCCTTTAGCAGCGCAAGGATCTTTCTGTCTTTTTGGTCGAGTAGGTCCATAGTGCTTAGAGAAGCATCTCGCCTTAATAAATATTTTCTAATTTTCCAATAATTATATCATTTTTATAAAAAATAATCAATAAATAGTTAAAATAGTAGAAATTTTACAACTTTCAATGAAAAAAATATATAAATAAAAATAAACCCCCTTAGCCCATGGATCAAACAACAAACTACAAGATAGCAGACATTACGCTTGCGGACTACGGACGAAAAGAGATCGAGATGGCAGAGAAAGAGATGCCTGGCCTAATGGCTATTCGCAAAAAATATGGGCATCAGAAGCCACTCAAAGGCGTTCGCATTACAGGCAGCTTGCACATGACGATCCAGACTGCTGTTCTTATTGAAACACTAACAGAACTTGGAGCCACGCTGCGATGGGCTTCATGCAATATCTTCTCAACGCAAGATCATGCCGCGGCAGCCATAGCAAAAGCGGGCATTCCAGTCTATGCATGGAAAGGAGAGAATCTCAAGGATTATTGGTGGTGCACTGATAAGGCACTTGATTTTGGAAATGGGCTTGGGCCGCAGCTCATAGTCGATGATGGTGGGGATGCCACCATGATGGTCCACAAGGGAATCGAAGTTGAAAAAAATCCGGCTCTTCTTGAAAAGGATTATGGCAATGAAGCGGAAGACTTTAGGGAATTCATGAAGTGCCTAAAAGAGATCCATGCAAAAACACCAAAAAGATGGAGTTCCACCATAAAAGATATCAAGGGAGTTTCTGAGGAGACGACAACAGGAGTGCATAGGCTCTATCAGATGCTGCAGGAAAAAAAATTGTTGTTTCCAGCAATCAATGTGAATGATTCGGTCACCAAATCAAAATTCGATAATCTATATGGCTGCAGAGAAAGCCTAGCTGATGGGATAAAACGAGCAACCGATATAATGATAGCAGGCAAGGTAGCGGTGATATGCGGCTATGGCGATGTTGGCAAAGGATGCGCGCAATCCATGCGAGGGTTTGGCGCAAGGGTCATTGTGACCGAAGTCGATCCGATCTGCGCATTACAGGCCGCAATGGAAGGTTTTGAAGTAAAAACTTTGGAAGAAGCCCTTGATGTTGGCGATATCTATGTGACTGCGACTGGCAATAAGGATATCATCACGCTTGCGCATCTGCAATCCATGAAAGATCAGGCGATCGTGTGCAATATCGGGCATTTTGACAACGAGATACAGGTTGCTGAGCTAGAAGAAGCTTCAGGCATCACAAAAATAAATATCAAGCCGCAGGTCGATAAATATAAGTTCGAAGATGGGCATGAGATCATCTTATTGGCATCTGGTCGACTGGTCAATTTAGGATGCGGCACCGGCCATCCAAGTTTCGTCATGAGCTGTTCATTTACGAATCAAGTACTTGCCCAAATAGATCTTTGGCAGAACAAGCATGAGATCGGCGTCTTCATACTGCCAAAAGAACTCGATGAGGAAGTTGCGAGGCTGCATCTGGAAAAATTAGGTGTTTCTTTGACCAAACTAACCAAAGACCAGGCTGCGTATCTGGGCGTTTCTGAAAAGGGGCCGTATAAGCCAGGGCATTATAGATACTAATAGGTTCCCATGAAAATGGTTTCCACTCTATTTTTATTTTGTTTCGGATTTAGATAGTTTATTGGTTTTACCCATTGGTCGTTAGGCATAACACCAGCACAACGAGCAGGGATAGAACAAAAGAACGAGTGGAAAGATTTATTAACAAAGAGCGGAAGAAAAAAATTATAGCTGAAAATATGGCTGAAACTTCCCTTTGGCTTTTACTCTCAAAGAAATCTCGTCCAACAGTTTAATAAATTCATCATCGTAAGAGAAACCATAGTATATTTTTTTGACCTCTTTATTTTCTAAATATAATTCTATGTAGCTAAATGGTTGGATACCTGGCAAATGAGTGTTCATTTTCCATAATGCTGATTTAATTTGGGCTATATTGACGATTTCTTTTTCCCTTTTAAAGTATCCTTTGATTATTATAATTTTATTTTCTTTTAATTCAACCTCATTGTATTTGTAAATAATTTTTATGAGATTTAATACTACATCTATTGTTAAAATAAAGGTACTGAATATGAAAGCCGCCTTGATAGATATCGTCTTTGTTAATAGGCTTATAGCCAATATAACAATTACAGGAATAAGAATATTTAAGCCAATCAATCCTAACCAAAGATTTTCCATATTTTTAAATTGCATGGGAATGGTCAGAAGACTTGATTTATAAATTTTAAGCCCACAAGCGACCAAGAAACAGCACCGATAATTACCACCCTCCACTTACCACCCAAAGATTAACCAACACCCCCTTTAAGAAACATTTAAATACATTCTTGCGCATTTTTGATCCAAAAAGAGGTGTACAGTAGTGGTTTCTTCATTCTGCAAAAAGTATACAAAAGGCCAGATCAGCGTCGAGTACATGCTGGTCATGGGTTTTGTGACCATGATAACCATTCCTTTGGTCGTAGTCTATATGACCTTCAATGAGGATTCGAACACTGAAATTGCCAGCGCGCAGCTTTCGCAGGTGGTCAAAAAGATAGGAGACGCCGCCGAATCGATGTATTATCTAGGAGAGCCATCGCAGACAACGCTGATTCTTACGATCCCTGGCAATGTGGTCTCAGCCAATGTGAGCAGCAGCGAGATAATCTATATGCTTCGAACTCCTGATGGGATATCAGAGATAGTGGGGAGTGCCCGGGTGAACATAAGCGGGGCGTTGCCATCATCAGAAGGGACCTACACGCTTGTCGTAGCCGCAAAAGACAATTACGTTGAGGTCAGCTATACCTAAGATGCGCAGGGCACAATCATCGATGGAATTTTTTGTCCTCTCTGGCCTTGCCTTTTTTGTTTCCATTATCTTCACGATCTATGCCATTGATGAGCTTAAGTCAATAACAAGCCAGCGCGAATACAACCTGTTAAAGGATCTTGGCATCGCACTGCAAAAAGAGGCGCTGATCGCTTCAAGCGTCGAGGATGGGTATCTGAGGACCTTTACCATACCTCAGACGCTACAAGCCACCCTTGAGTATTCGATCCAGATGAGCAACACCAGCCTATCGATTGAAAGCGCAAAAACAGCGTTCACCGCATCGATTCCGCAGCTGCAGGGGAATTTCAGCAAAGGAGCGAACAAGATAGAAAAGAGAGATGGGGTCGTGTATGTCAATTCGTGAGGATTCGAAGAGGATACTGGTCCTAAACAGCGAAATGCTAAGGCCAAGAGTTCGTAGCCATTCGAAAAAAGCGCAGATGTGGTTTGGCGATTTCACGCTCGGAGTGTTCATATTCACGTTCATGCTCATCGCATTCTATATCTACACTGCCAGTGTGCTCAAGCCAGATGTCGCGTCGATGGATCTGGTGATCTCAGATGCGCAGGCCGCCTCATCTTCACTCATAGGAGCAGGAACTCCGCTCAACTGGACCAATGCGACCGTGACAACCATTGGCATAACCAATAATGACCATCGAGTTAACAGGAGCAAGCTGCATCAGTTCAACGCATTGTCATATAACCAGACAAGAAAGCTCTTTGGGATCGCAAGCGATTATTATGTTTATTTTGAGAATGAGAATCAAAGCGCGATAAATGTGGAAGGGATATGCGGCGTTGGCCATACGATATTCAATGAGACATACAATACAAGCGTTGCGTACTATTTCGATAGCCCAACCGATGCGCATCTTATGCCCTATGCTCAGACGATGCTTAGTGCAGATACCTATAGCAGCCAGCCAGGCTATGATGATATTGTCGATCTTGCGCAAAACCTCTTATCGTATAACGTCGTGATACTTGAAGATCCATTTTTTACGCTAGTACAGCTTACTACCCATAAAGAGGCATTCGAGAATTTCACGAGGAGCGGAGGCAAGCTGATAGTAACAGGTGAATTGGTCAATGCTCCAAATCAGAATTTTTCGGGGATCACTTTCAATAAAAAAGCGCTGCAGACGCTGCAGGATAGAAACGCGACGATCATAGACACAGACCACGCATTTGACTACCACATAGGCCAAGATGTTGTTTTTGATGTCGCGCACTATGTGGATAATACTTCAGAAGCGGCAAACTACAGGGTCTTGCAGCATTTTGCAGTAGACAACGCAACCGCCGTTGCATCCTGGGATTTTGGCAATGGCTCGCTGCTATATGCAAGCGATGTCTTGGGAAACAATTCGGAGTTTGATTTCGCAGAACAAATGCGGCGAGCGATCCCGCTGTGGGGCACATTCGAGTGCAATCTTGTGGATATCAATATGATCTCCTATCGTAATTTTGTTCGCATGGATAGGCTTCTTATAACACGGGAAAAACCAGTGAAGATGGTATTGTATGAATGGCGATGAAAAGAGGCTTGGTGAGAAAATGAGGGTTAGCGGCATAGGATTAAGATATCGAGATATGAGGGCAAATAGTTTCAAAATGCCTTCGGCGGCATTTAGTGCGAGTCCTCGCTCTCGTTCATATCGCTGGGACTCGCGAAATTATATTGAACAAGCCAGTTATGATAGTTCAAGTTTTCCCACCAAGCCAAAGAAAAGATGGAACAAAAAAGGGATGTTTTTCACGATCGCAGCAATAGCTCTTGGCATCATTCTTCTGGTATCGTTTCGATCGACCAATACAAGCGAGCTGCAAGACGATGTAAGCGTTGTGGAAGTTCGCATTTCTACCATGAACAATTTCATCAAGGATGTCGAGCAGGATCTTGAAAAAGGACTTAGGATCTCAAGCTTTCGCGCGTTTGCAAGCATGAATGAGTTCGTAGCGAGCAATGGCTCGTTTATAGGTGATGTTGATGCGGGGTTTTCCGAACTCATGCTCAATGGAAGCCTTTTGGGAACAGATCCAAGCCTTATGCAGGATAGCACCTTTATCGATTGGGCAGACAAGATAGAAGTGCAGGCGCAAAAACTTGATATCGATGTAGAATTCATCATAGCAGATGTGCAGATCAGTCAGGATGACCCATGGACAATACAAGTCACTTCACAGGTCAATTTCACGGTCAATGACAGCAAAGGCACATCATCTTGGCAGCGAAGCAAGAGCATCAGCACAAACATCCCCATAAAAGATTTTGAGGATCCGCTTTATCTGGTCAATAGCGATGGAAAGATAACAAACACCATAGATCCAAGCCCGATCATCGATTTCGTGGACAATGGCGATATGACCAACCTTATGCTTCACGCGAACAATTCCTATTACATCATTTCGCAAAGCGCGCCATCATATCTTAAGCGATTGGAAGGTGACCTATCGAACTCGAGCGCGGGAATTGAAAGCCTGGTGAACGTAGCTGATTTTGAGGCGCAGGGAATTTCTGCCTTGGATAGGAGCATCGTGGATTATATCTATTTTGGAATACAAGCCACAACCAATTATCGCATCAATAACACCCCATCGTGGTTCAAGATAGATTCTGGCCATTTGGGCTTGTATGAAGTTGGCAATTGGACGATTTAGGGTTATTCTTGATTTTGTGTAATCATGCTTTAGAGCCTTAATTAAGGATAATTCGATGTCTTCGGTGTTTAGTACGGCATTCGCTCTCTCAACAAACACTGCGGGATCGCAAAATAAGAGATGGAGATTAACGAAGCAGGTGAGCTCTAAAGTACCTGCTTATTAAGCTGGTCGAAACCTTTTTAAATTATCGAGGTAGAAATCCATTTATGGGAGATGGTGGATCGGTCATAGAGACTGGAGTAGATAAGCTGGTTGCGCTTATCAACGGACGGGAGCGTATTTCTACAGGAGATGCTGCAAAGGAGCTTGGCGTCAGTACTACCGTCATCATGGAATGGGCTGAATTCCTTGAGGAAGAAGGTATCATCAGCGTCGAATACAAACTCACCAAGACATTCCTAGTGGCTCGCAAGATAGCCAAAAAAGAGGTCCACAAGAAAGCCAAGGAATATTCTGGCAAAAAGGACGTCTTTGTTAGGAAAGCAGAGGTTTCTTTGGGATTCTTAGAAAAAGAGGCTGATAAGCTCTCGGGCATCAAAGAAGAGTTTGACAAGATCAAAAAAGACCTGGGATTTGATATCAGCAACGTAAAGGATGAGCTTGAGCAGCTTGAGAAGTATGAGAGCCTTAAGATCGATCTGGACAAGCAAATCGAGCAGCAGAAAGCAACTTCTATGTCAAAGATCCAGGATATGTCCACTCAAATTGCGCGGGAGCGAAAAAAATACTCTGAGATCCTTGTGCAGGTAAAAAAAGAGGAAGATGATCTCAAAAAAGACCAATCGAGTGTAAAGACCCTTCGAGATACCGAAAAGCACATCGAAGAGAGACTTGATGTTCTTAGAAAGACCATCGATCAGATCGAGAGTAGGGTCAAGAAAGAGGAAGATAATGTATCGGTTCATGAGAAGAATATTGATAGGCTCTCAAAGCTTGCGGAAACGATCAAGGAAAGTGTCGAAAAGGAACTCAAGGCCATTGAGCCGCTGATCGAACTAAGCATGCAGCAGGAAAAAAGAATCAAGGAACTGCAAGCAAAGGTCATTGATAAGCTCAGCGAGAAAGAGAAGAAGGTAAAAGGAGTTCAGGCGGCATCGAAGCGAATCAAAGATCTATTCAAGGAGAAGATGGGAGTAATAAGCCTAATTGAGAAGATAAACCAGGATCGCAATGACCTCAAGAACGAATTAACAGGTCTCATCAAGAAAGCAAAATCATTCCAGATAAGCGCGAAGAGCGCCGATGTTGCCGATGAAATCGAGGATCTGCAAAAGAAATTTGATCAAGTCGACAAGAAGAAAGGTGTCTTCGAAGGAGAGCTAAAGAAATTAGGAGCGTTTTTCAAGTCGAAGTGAGTTTGTAATCAACGATATCAACAAAATACATTAAGACACTAGCAGAAGTTTTAGCATCATCAGGTCGAAATATCTTATAATCGATAGTGAAGGTGTTGCGGGGGACGCCCCCTACGGGGCAGCCACCTCTTCAATTGCGACAGTGGATATTTCGAAGATGCTAAAACTTCTGCGCAGAGAAATTTACATGTAGTTGCTTTTCATTTCCAGCAAAATTCAATTTTATTTTCAGTAAAAAAGAGGTGTATTGGTGGTTCACAAAAAACTGCATCTAAAGCATAAACTCGAGAAAAAAACAGCAATATCTTCGAATTCTCCGAAAACTCCGGGCATCAAGGAGCTTCTTACCTATAATTTCAATTCTGATGATATGCCAATCACAATTAGGATATGCAACAAGATCGGGGAGTTTGTGCCAAGCTATGAGGTCTCCATTACGGGCATTAGCAAGAATACTGAAGTGGTCCTTGAGAGGATCAGGCAAGAGCTCACCGACCAGGTCACTCTTGGGATGGTAGACATCGTGAAGACCAAAGAAGAGGGATTCATTGAAAATAAGTTCACGGCGGCGATAGAAATCCTGCTCAACAAGCACTTTCCAGACGCCAATACTGATACCATTCGCTTCCTAAAGTCATATCTGGTCCAAAAAAGCCTAGGACTGGGATCGCTTGAGATTCTAATGGATGATGAGAATCTTGAGGAGATAGCCATCAATTCTGCTAGGGAGCCGGTGTGGGTCTATCACAAGCGATTTGGATGGCTCAAGACAAACATTGTAATGAAAAGCGAGGATCAGACCAAGCATTATTCTGCCATGATCGGAAGAAAAGTAGGAAGGCAGATCAGCATCCTCGAACCCTTGATGGACGCAAGCTTGAGCGGCGGCGATCGGGTGAACGCAACCTTGGAGCCAATTTCTATCGCTGGGAATACAATCACACTAAGAAAATTCGCGGCAAAGCCTTATACGATAACAGATTTCATCCGAACAGAGACTATCTCCCCTGCCGCGGCATCCATGATTTGGCTTGGCATCCAATATGAACTATCAGCGCTCATCGCCGGCGGAACAGCATCAGGAAAAACATCCATGCTCAATGTGGTTGCTAATTTCTTTCCCCCTAATCAAAGGATATTGACCATTGAAGATACCAGAGAGATCCAGCTGCCAAGCTTTTTGCATTGGGTTCCTATGATAACAAGGCTTCCAAATCCGGAAGGAAAAGGAGAGATCTCGATGCTCGACCTATTGGTAAACTCCCTAAGACAGAGGCCTGATAGGATCTTGGTTGGAGAGATCAGAAGAAAGCGTGAGGCTGAAGTTCTCTTTGAAGCTATCCACACCGGACACTCAGTGTATGCGACCGTGCACGCAAACAACGCAGAAGAGACCATAACAAGACTCACTAATCCCCCTATTCTCATCCCAAAAACGATGTTGCCGGCCATTTCAAT
>CAZFPU010000089.1:0-8647 GCA_964521145.1 uncultured Methanosarcinales archaeon
TCATAGACTTTAGCTGTTCCATCGCGGCTAACACCGCCCCGCCTCTGCTGAGCAACACACAGGAATTTCTGCAAAAGCTTGCCTCGCATGAGGAGAGCAGACAGTTTGCGGACCAGAATCCCGTCGCGATTACCCAGATAAACGGCCAGAATTTCAATGAGCTGCAGGGGAAGATCCAGGGACTTGATAATTCCTATCTAAACAACTACATTGTGGAGTTCCCTACTGGACTTGCAATCTATGATTTCAATAACGATAAGGTGCGCGGGACATTGCAATATGAGCAGCAAAACCAGCTTCCGCAGGATTTCTTTACAAAACTGCAAACGCACCCAGAAGTGCAGGGTCTTGAGAATGAGCAACCTGTCGGCGGAATGCTCGATGCACAAACCTTATCTACTTTACAGCAGCAGTTCCCAGATGTCTACAATGAGGCGAAAGTAGGCGATTTCCTGCTTCGCTACCAGACAAGACTGATTGTTTACGATTATAATGCGGATAGGATAATAAAAGCGGTTCCTTTGGGCTGATTCTTTGGAATTTTTTTGAAATCTAATAGCTATTGAAAATTTCCGACATGAACGAGAGCGGAGGCCTCGCCCCTAAATGTTGCCGGAGGCAGAATGATTTTTTGTAGGCGCGTTTAATTTCGCAGCACTCGACCTGATGATGCTAACCACCAAATTTTCAATATTAAAACAAAAATCCTTCAATACATCATCCGTGGATCCTTATACCATTTGAACTCAATCAGATTATTGGCAGGATCTTTTATCATGAAGCTCAGATGCTCCTCAACAAGCCCTTTGAACCTGGAAAACACTTCCTCAAACACTTCGATCTTTCGCTCCTTGACCAGATGCACCAGCTGATCGAACTCTTCTTTGTTCTTGAATGTAATTCCAAAATGCCGAGGATAGGCCTCTGGCTTCTTATCGATCTTATCTTCAGTGCTCAGATGACATACCAACTGATCCCCAAAAAAATCCAGGGTGATCCTATCATGATAGCTCCTTGCTAGTCTGCATCCGAGCTTATAGACATAGAACTCAACGCTTTTGTCCAGATCAAGGCAGGGCACCGCAACATGGCATACATTATCCGAATTTCTCATATAGACTCCTCCTCACGTTAATTTTTATCTCACATCTTGTGTTTTAAGATCTCAAATGCGATTTTCACATCATTCTCATCAAAGGTCATCGCTGCTATGGGGATGCTCACTAGCTTCTCGATATTGGAGGCCGCAATAGGTCCGCAGATTATACCAAGAGCGCCATCTTTTTGCGCAGCTATGGATTCGGTGAGCACCTCCTCTATGGTCATCGCAGGATACTCTTTGATAGACACCAATTCATTCCTAAATCGAAGCTCCTTGAAAGTGATCTTATCAAGCACAGCCCTGGAAGTTATGACGGCGACGAATTTTTTTTCTGGACCTTTCTTGTTGAAAGGCGCGCAGATCCTACGCAAAGTGGACATTCTAAAATCGCGCACTTGCCCTAGGGTTATTTTGTAGAGCGTGTTTTGCGGA
Organism: uncultured Methanosarcinales archaeon; assembly: GCA_964521145.1. Lineage (GTDB taxonomy): Archaea > Nanobdellota > Nanobdellia > Woesearchaeales > GW2011-AR4 > BS150m-G66. Next base: position 1,535 of record CAZFPU010000089.1, read on the forward strand.
ATTCCAGCGACTTTGCTAAACGATTTTATGGTATATCCGTGCGCCTTGAGCGTAAGCTTTAGAATGTGCCCGAATTCGGACGGCTGCTCAAGAGCCGCTTTTATCAATGTCTCCATTTGTATCATTTCCCCCTTGGATATTTTTATACTTTTCCATTTAAGTAAAAAATTTATTCCATTAAAGGCTAATTTTCATGATTAATTAATAAATTTTATCCATTAAATACCAATATTTTCAATGCAATGAGAAAAATTTTAAGAACTTGATTTCTTGCTTAAGACTACACAGCATTTCATTGTCATAAACTATATATAGAAAATCATCGCGCCCCCGTATATGGACATTATATCTGGATTTACTAAAGCATGCAGCAAATTTGCAATGCAAACTGCTATCGAATTTGAGGGAGAGCAGGTTTCATTCGCGCAATTGGACTCAGTTTCCAATCAGGGCGCGCATGCGCGCTTGCTTGCCGGGCTCAAAAAAGGAGATAGAGTAGCTATGTTTTGTAGCAACTGTCTTGAACTGGTGTATATGGCAGTTGGAATACTAAAAGCCGGCTGCATCATCGTTCCCATGAATAGCAACTTCAAGCAGCTTGAGATCGAGCACCTTCTTTCGGATTCTGGAGCCGTTGCCATATTTACCGAAAGCAGCTTGCTTGAAGAAGTGCCCCCCTATCAGCAGCTTCTCATAACTAAAGATGAGGCAGAGCATGGCATCCCTTTTTGTGAATTTATTGAAAATATGCCGCTCACCTTGCCTAGTGTCCCTATTGGAGATGATGATGGATCGATCATGTTCTACACTTCAGGAACAACGGGAAAGCCAAAGGGCGCTTTGCTTAGCCACTGGAACGTGCAGAGCAACTTCATCGCCAATCAGCAGATCTGGGAATTAAACGAGAAAGACAGATTTTTGCTTGTCTTGCCTCTATCACACATTCATGGCCTTGCAATAACCCTTCTTAATTCATTCTATGTCGGCATGTTCACACTTCTACATAAAAAATTTGATGCGCAAAAGGTGCTTGAAACCATCGAAGAGCAAAGGATCACCATTTTTAGCGCAACCCCCACTATCTATATCAAACTGCTCGAGGTCGCTGATAGGAAAAAGCACGATATGAGTTCCATTCGGATGTTCATATCAGCCTCTGCTCCGCTGCCAATAGAGATCTTCCATCAGTTCAAGAAGGATTTTGGGTACGAGATCATCGAGCGCCAGGGAATGTCAGAATCAATGAATAATTTCTCAAACCCATTGCATGGAAAAAGAAAGCCAGGAACAATAGGATTTCCAGTCCCTGGTATGCATGTCAAGATCGTCGATGATGATTTCAAGGAATTGGCAAAAAATGAGATCGGCATGATCTTGATTCGAGGCAACAATGTGTTCAAAGGCTATTGGAACGCCCCTGAAAAAAGCAAAGAGGTCTTTGTCGATGGATGGTTCAATACTGAGGATATCGGAAAAATTGATGATGAGGGCTATGTGCACATCATGGGCAGAAAAAAAGACATAATAAAATCAGGAGGGCTAGCTATTTATCCTAGGGAGCTTGAGATACTTCTGGAGATGCATCCCGTTGTTAAGGAAGCCGCTGTCGTTGGCGTTCCAGATAGGGTATTTGGAGAGTCGGTAAAAGCGTTTGTCGTGAAGAAATCAGATAAGGATGTATCAGAAGAAGAGCTCATCGCCTATTGTAAAGAGCACCTTGCAAGCTTTAAAAAACCAAAATTTGTGGAGTTTTTGGATCAGCTGCCAAAGAATCTCATGGGAAAAGTGCAGAAGAATCTTCTTAGGGATATGGGATATTAGTGATTTTGCAGCAATTTTATTCTAGTAAATATTTATTTTGGCAATCTTTTCTTCATTTTCTACTTTTATTTTAGAGAAGCTGTCACCGTCATTAAGGACGAGCGTTATAGATAACAAAAACGAATTGACAAGGGGGACGCCCCGAGTTTGGTTGCTAATTCAAAAAAGGCCAGCACCATCATCAGGTCGAAATATCTTATATTCGATAGCGAAGGTGTTGCGGGGGTTGCCCCATCCGGGGAGGCCACCTCTTTGATTGCGACAGCGAATATTTCGAAGATGGTGCTGGCCGATCAACAGTGAAATGTGCATTTCTAACCAAACTCGGGGACGCCCTCTGCGGGGCATGTCAATCTTTGAATAAGCGATTGGACCACGAGCTGGACCGTGGCAGCTTCTTTGAAAAAATCAATTTTATTGTCTGTTACTCATCCCCCTATTCATGTTTTTAGTAACCTTTTTAACCTATTTTTCTTATTTTATCTGAAATGGAGCAGGATACAATAAAAGAAGTTGTGAGCAAGACATTAGGTATTGATCCGAGCAAAGCGCTTGATTCTTTAAGACGAGAATCAATCGATGAATGGGATTCCTTCAACCACCTGATGCTCATGAGCGAACTTGAGAAAAAACTGAAGATAAAATTCACGACGCAGGAAGTAGAGAAAGTGCAGACGATAAAAGAAATCAGGGCTTTGGCCATGCAAAAGCAAAAACAATGAAACAAAGTGCCAGTTCCACCCTCTTTGAATCGTCTTCAGGCAAGATATCCAAGCTAGATTTTATCCATGCTCTGGAAAAAACAGGGATCGAGAAAAATGATGTTGTTTTTGTGCATACAGATATCAGCACCTTTGGCAGGCTGGCACAGACCGATAGGAATACACTGCTTTCTTCCCTAGTCGATGCCTTTAAAGCGGTTGTTGGCAAGGAAGGGACAATAATCATGCCGACATTTTCCTATAGTTTTGATAAGAATGAGGCTTTTGACCCAATATCAACGAAGTCCAGTGTCGGCGTGCTGTCTGATTTTTTTCTGAGGCAAAAAGATACAAAAAGAACAGATCATCCAAGCCACTCTGCCGCTATTTGGGGCAAGGAGAAGAGGTATTTCACAGAAATAGGCAATGATACGTTCGATGATGACTCAATTTTTGGGAAGGCCTATCAGAAAAATGCGAAACTGGTGTTTTTTGGGACGCCACTAAGCAAGGCATGCACTTTCATCCACTATATTGAGCAGAAAAAAAGAGTGCCGTATCGTTATAATCGTGCGTACACAACTAAAATAACCAAGAATGGAAAAACAATTGAGAATAAGATCTTATTTTACTATAAGTATTCGTATTTTTATACCGATATGCGTGCCCTAGAAAACAGCGCAAGGAAAACGGGGATACTAAGGGAAGAAAAAATCGGCGATGGCCTCATCCAGGTCGTGAACACCAAGAGGCTCTATGCGCTTGGCAACAAGGAGCTTGAGAGGGACACTTTCTTTCTCTTAAGGAACGACTCATTTTTTAGGATTTTTAATTATATGGCATTGCCGATAATAAAGTATGTGTCCTGGCTGGCTAAATTATTGGATAGGATCGCGATAAAGGTATTGCGTTAATTTTTTAGCTCTCGTTTAGGAAATGTAAAACCTTTTCTTTATATTCTTCTGTACCTGCATTGTATGCAGCAGTATGTTTTGCATCCTTTGCGACCCATAATTCTTTAGGACTATTTGCATTGTCATATAGTGCCCTAGTATTTTCTATTGAAACACTTGTATCGAGCTCGTCATGGATGAGCAATATCGGAACTCTGATATTTTTAATAGAATTCTGTGGGGAGATGGAAAACCCATCCACTCCTAAAATCAGTCCACCGAAAAATGTCAAAGAAGTTGCGAATGGAAATTTTGGGAAACCGTATACTTCTTTGAATCGCGCTGCAACATTTTCATACAAACTAGGATATGTGCTTTCTAAAATCAAACCTTTGAAGGATGCATGCTCTTCTTGTGTAAATAGAAGGGCAGCGGCACCCATGGATTGACCTAAACCGTATATTCTTGCCATATCTACATCATTTCTTTGAGATAGATAGTTGATTGCTCCTTCTATGTCGCGTTTCTCATAGTGCCCCATTGAGATATAATTCCCATCACTTCCTCCATGCCCTCTAAAATCAAACATAAGGACATTGTATCCAGCCTTATTTAGAAACGTGGTAATCTCTAGATTTCCCCTATTCCCGTTATAGCCATGGGCAAAAATTATCGTAGCTTTTTGTTTTGAAGATGGGATCCACCAACCCTTGATTGACAATTCATCAGAGCTATAAAAATTGACATTCTCATAGATAAGATCGTAATCCTTGGGTGTCCGCTCTGGATTGTGCCGTATTGGCCTAATTCCCATTAAAGTCGCTTTAATCAAATTGAGTGTCGTCAGTTTCATCCCATCTCTGTTTATTTCCAAATTTTTACTTTCAGTGGGATGGGTAAATGCATAGGCATGTAGATAAGAAAAAAACAGGAAAAAGAACAGTAGCACCAAGGCAACAGCTAGGCTAGCCGTAACTATTCTACTTCTTGATTTCTTTCTAGACATTAAAGTTGATTCATTAAATAAGAATAATAAATCTATCCCAAAAATCATCCATCAATCTTATCAGCAATCTCTGGATCATCCTCAAGCATCAAGGCGTCGGCAAAGAATTTTGCTCCCCAATTGATATAACAAAATGGCGCATACCAGCCATAAAGGGGATAAGCGCCCGCTATGCCGCCTCTGATCCCGGGGTTTTTTGAATCAAGAATCTGCGTTTTTTTATTGTATTCATTGGCTTTTTTGGCAGCATCTAAAAACTTCTCTTCTTTTGTTTTTAGGTACAATTTCTGCCAGCAGATCGACATCTGCGCGTTGCCAGTTAGGCAAGACCAGGAAACTGAACTTTTCCAATTTTCATTGAAGCTTCCCTGCAGCGATCCATCTTTTCTTTGTAATTCGATCATCTTTTCTGCGGCTTTTTTGGCAGAATCTATGAATTCTTTTGTATCGGTAATCAAGCCAATCTCAAGCATCCCTTGTATGGTGTAAGCAATGGTATGCACTAATGGCTCCTGGCCCGGATAGAATGCACTGTTTTTGTAAAATCCATTGGATAACTGCTGTGTCAGAGCCCACTGCGCGTTCTGTATTGCGGCTTTCTCATATTTTTTTTCTTTGGTGATATCGTATGCGTATAAAAGTGCCCAGGCAACCCGCGTCTTATATGTATGAATGTGATCCTTGTAAAGATGCTTCATGAAACAGCCATGCCTATTCATCGTTGATAAAAGAAAATCTGCTGCCTTGATCGCCGCATCCTTGTATTTTTTTTCTTTGGTTTCCTTGTAAGTTCTGCAAAGTCCATACAGTACCTGGCCCGTGTTAAAAGTCACTGGCTTTCCTTTCCCCCTGCCTCCTTCAAATCCGCCATCTGCAAGCTGCTTTGATGCCTCAAAATCAGCCATCGCGACAGCCCTTTTTGCGTAGTCATCATTTTTTGTCGATTTTGCATAATTAAAGAACGTCGGAATGATGTATCCAGTCGTCTCAATATACGAAAAGGACCATCCATCGAATAATGAATATAATGCGCTGACCCCGTTGTCATGATTTGCATCCTGCGCCCTACAGAGCCATTGCATCGTTTCCTTGAGATGCGTCGCATTGTCTTTGGGTTCACTCAAAGAATTGAAAAATTGTTTTGTAGATAATGAACTCAGGTAATAGAATCGTTTTGGATGGATGCCTTTATACGCATAATTAAGGTAACCCATCTCAATACCTGCCAATACCGTGATAGAGAATTCCTGCTGCCTTTATCTTTTCCTTGTCAAGGCAGTTCCTGCCATCAACAATGCCCTTGATCTTGAATTTTTTTAATGTTTGCGCGTCGATATTCTTGAACTGGGCATGGTCGGTTGCTAAAACTATATATTTTGCTTTCTCGAATGTTTTTTCTAGCGAGTCGACAGTCGATTCCTTTTTCACATGAGGGTCGAAAACAACAACAGTGGCTTTTTTTTGTTTTAGTATTTCAATTATCTTTTCAGCAGGGCTTTCCCGGGTATCATCCACATTTGCCTTGTATGCGATCCCAAGAACGCCTATGATATTCTTTTCTAATTTTTCCTTGTTTTTCTTCATCATATCCTCTAATAATGAGATGGTATAATTGGGCATATTGTTGTTGATTTCTCTTGCGAGGCTTAGGAACTGGTGATTAAACCCTATTGATTTTGCTTTTTCAATGAGGTAATATGGGTCGACAGGTATGCAATGCCCTCCAACACCGGCCCCAGGAAAATGAGGCATGAAAGCGAATGGTTTTGTCGATGCGCCCTTGATGACTTCTAAAATATCAATGCCTGCCTTATCAAAACTCATGGCCATTTCATTGATGAAGGCGATATTGATGTCTCGGAATGTATTCTCCATTATTTTTGTTGCCTCGGCCGCTTTCACGCTGCCTAATTCTATTACCTGCGCATCGATCAATTTTTTATAGAAATCGGCGGCTTTTTTTGTTCCTTCTGCAGTGGTTCCCGCGACTACTCGTGGAATGTTTCTTATCGTATACTTTTTGTTCCCCGGATCGATCCTTTCGGGGCAATGTGCCAATAAGTAAGGAATTTTTGATTTATCTAAGATAGGTTTTACGATATCTTCAACGGTTCCTGGGAAAATGGTTGATTCAATCACAACAAGCGTATTTTTCTTAAGATAAGGGGTTATTGATTCGCACGCTTTGACCAAAGGCGTCAGATCCGGCTTATTATCATGATCGATTGGGGTTGGAACACAGACAATGACAATTTCGACTTTTGGGATTATTTCAGAGGCTTTTATTGAGAAAAGTATCTTTTTGGAATGCACTTTAACGCAGTTATGCAATGATTCATCATCAATTGGGCTTTTACCCTGCTTTAGAAGATCGATCTTTTTGGAATCGATATCTAAGCCAAATGTTTCAAAGCCCTTTTCTGCCGCTAAACAGGCCAGGGGAAGGCCTACGTATCCAAGGCCGACAATCACGACTTTTTCCATAAGCTGCGTGACTCAATAATTGATTAAAAGGGTTTCGATTTTACTCAAAGAAGACAATTTGATGCGTAGAGCAGTAGTGTTCTGTTCATGATTTTTTGATTGCCTAATAAGGCTCGCAAAGCCATTTGGAGAATGGAGGTGCTCATTTCCCAACGGCAGCGTTCAAAAAGTCTAAAAAGAGATAACCCTCTTGTTTGACCAAGAGGGG
>CAZFPU010000090.1:0-8566 GCA_964521145.1 uncultured Methanosarcinales archaeon
AAAAGCATCCACATACTTACAGCACCATCTTCTCGATAGCGGTCCAGCTGATTTTCGTTGTTTGGCATGAGTATCTGGGGACAAAGCATCCGATCCTTGCTATTCTGGGCCCAACAATTATCGGTCTCATTTTGACCAATTACCAAGTGTACGCAACATTGAGATTGAAGAAAAACAAATAACATCACAGCCCCTAAATTCAGTAAATTATAATAATGGTTCCTTCTTCTCAAATCCTATGGCTCGCGCAAAATGGGAAGAGTATTTCATGAACATCGCAAAGCAGGTAGCTACCAGATCTACGTGCGATCGAAAGCATGTTGGCTCCCTTATAGTCAAGGACAAGACGATCCTATCGACTGGATACAATGGTTCCATACGAGGAATGCCCCACTGCGATGAAGTTGGCCATCTGATGGAAAATGGGCATTGTGTTGCGACCATCCATGCCGAAATGAACGCCATACTGCAGGCCGCAAAGAATGGAGTCATGATCGATGGAGCGGAGATCTACATAACCGCAAGCCCCTGCTGGATCTGCTTTAAAATGATAGCAAACGCGGGCATCAAGAAGATATACTATGGTGAATTCTATCGCGATGATAAGATATTTGAAGTCGCAAAGAGCATACACATTGAATTGATGCATATCCCGGTCGATCAAACCAAATTATAGAGTTTTATTATGTTTTATTCAGTTTGGATAATCAATTCTTAAAAAAATAGAGACGAGTCAAGAAAGATCATAAAGACTTGGTCACGCTTGCCTTCATGCGCGCTTCATAGTCCCTACGATGCTCGATCTTATAAATCTCATACACTACTTTTGCAAGCGATAACAAAGAAAGCACCAGGATGGTCATATCCTCTTCATAGTATGATAGGCCAATATGCAAGATAGCGATCTTTCTTTGCAACTGGATGAATGCATAGATCGCAATAAGAGAAAAAACAGCGAGCAGCGCGATCAGGATCAACAGCGCCTTCTTTCGGTATTTATGCATGCCTATCGCTCTTCTAGGTTGACTGCGCCTTCCCGTCCAAAGGCCCTCACGCTTTTTACGAGATGCACTTTTCGCCGAATCGAATTTGAGAACTTCTCGAATTCGGCTACCTTGAACTCAATGATGCCAGAAGTGTCCTTGTTTCGAAAGGCAAGAGCAATGCTCTCATGGCCAGGATCCAAAAAGTCCTCGTTGATCATGACTTCCTTGATTTCGACATTGTGCTCGGTTCGAATAAGCCCTGAGCTGCTTTCATTCTTGATTTTGATCTTCATAGTGCCCCACCAATGTGAGCTAAGGAAAAAAGGTATATAATTGTTTCTATTCTGGAATGGTAATAAAAAGGAATCGAATTTAGGTTTTGGAAGGCACCGGCATCAGGTCGAGCCTTGCGAGATTAGGGCGAGTGTGTTGCGGGGGAAGCCCCATCCGGGGAGGCCACACATTCTAAGAAACAATTGACAGGCGAGAAGCCTGTGCCTTCCAAAACCGACTATTTTCTAAAATCAGATATAGAATATCCCAAAAATAAAAAAAATTGTTATTTCCTTCCCTTGTGCTCCTTCTGGGTCCATTTTGGCTCGTCATGGAATGTATGCTCGATTCGATGCAGAATATCCTCAAATGACATCCTTAGAGCCTTGTTGATATCCCAATCGATTCCTTTGGTTGATACAAATGTCTCTTTGGGAGCTCTTGCTTTCACGTGGATATCGTATTTTTTCTGGGTGCCTTGCTTGTGGATGCTCTTTACATGGATAGTGACCCCAATCTCTCCTTTTAGCGAGCGCTCGATCTTTGGGTAGTAGCGGTTCGCGATCCTATTGATCGCATCGATTTCCATGTCATCTAGGTCTTTTATGCCGACAATTTGTATTGGTTCCATGAATCTAATCTAGAACTTGCGATTTAATAAATGTTTTGATAAAATAGAATTCGACTCAAATATAATCATAGACAATTTGAAACTATTTAACAGAAACCACCCTATACAATTTGCTTGGCTTAACGATCTCTAGAGTAACTGTTAGCGGCTGGACCTGCTCGCCTTCTTTTAGCTTTCTTATGGAATAATGTTCGAATAGCTTATGTATGCCTGCTTTCATATAATTGCCAGAACCCTCTTTTCCTTTTGGCGTCTCCTTATCCTGGGCAGAAGTTATCCAAGTTGTTATTTTTTGATCGTCAAACGCGATTTCAAATGGGACCCTATAACCAGGGAAATATTCGCGAACTTTATTTTCTTTGGATAACACCGGCAATAATTGATAATTAAAAGGGGTCATAGTGTGCAGCACAATATCTATTGTTTTGCCTGTTTCACCCACGCCCTTGTACCATTGGCTTTGATCAAGTTCTGGCCTTGGGCTTCTAGCTCCTGTTTGCATATAATTTCGCGGCTTGCGGGTTTGTCCAGATTCTTCGATTATATCGATCCCTGACCTCGCAAGCGAGATCTGAAGTTTTGCGCTAAGTGGCACCTCTACCTGCATTGCTTTTGGTAGTTTCCCAGCTGAGCGATCGACTTTGTACGCTACAAATCCCTTATAGTCTGTTTTTTCTGGCTGATACTCCTTTAGAACTTCCATTATTTGCGCATCGACTGACTGAGCAATCGAACCTTCAGATGGAAAAGGGCTTAATACAAGGTAGTTGTTTCTTTGGCCAAGAATTGGAAGCTCAAATTCGAACATTTTGCCCCCGGATGCAAGATCTTCTAGCTTGCTTCTTTGTTCTTTTAGATGTGAAAGAACACCTTCTATCATTCCTTGATTAATCTTTGATCGTAAGCTCATATCGTCTGAGAAACCTTCTCTATTTTAAAAACCTTTTCACAATTTACCATTTAAAAGTAGTCCTTCTAAACCTTGAGTTTGCAGTCGGCTAAGAAGTTCTTGTGCTTTCTTTGGGCTTGTCTGGATGTCCTGCATCACATAGTTGAGCAGCTTTTTCTCAAGAAGCTCTGTTGTTTGTGTGTCGTCCAAAATCCCAAGGGCATCGAAGTAGTGCGATACCATAAGCGTCTGTTCGAGCTTTGGCCTGGCCCCTATTGTTTTGATTCCAAAATTGAGTGTAGGAATGGAAAGCAGTCCTTGCGAAATCCTCAAGCGGGCACTGCTTAATTCTTCCTGAATATACCTAAGCTCTTGACCTGAAAAAAGATTTTCGATCAATGAGTCCATGGTCTTATCAAGCTCAGATTTTTGCTTTGGCATGAAATCATCAATGGGTGCCCAGTCATTTTCTGGAACTTTTGCATATAATTCAAGCATCCGCCGTATGGTGTTTCTAAAATCCTTTCTGCGAAGACCATTGAAATACCCATGCGCGTAACTATCGCAGTAGGCCATGCGATAATTTCCATCCAAGTCGAGCGCGACTTTCATGGCTTTAGGACCTTTCTCTTTACTGAAATAATGGAAAAAAAGGCTGATGCGAGGCTGCATTGATTTAAAGTCACGCATCGACATCTTTGCAGGATCAATGTCTTTAAGGGAAATCGCATCGAATTTGGCTGCACCTGCAAGATAGCTCCTAAGTGAGGCGTACTCGGTGTCAGCAGGGGTATATTGGCGATGAGGAAGGAATGCGATCATGAATCTTCCCGTACTGGCATTTGAATTGCCAATCCCTGCCTCCAAAAACCGATTCCTGATTCTATCCTTGACAAGATAATTGCAGGCCTCTAGTTTAAAATCAAGCGAAACGCCAAGCTGCTTTGCACTATATTGCATGAACTCGAGCGGATCATTAGGAACCCCTGGAACGGAATTTATTTTTGGTTTTATGGAATTTCGATGAAAGTTTTGTTTCTGCCCAAATGATCTTCTTCTCCAGTTCTCTTTAGGGACACCAGCAGCTATCTCAAGCAGCCGATACGCGCGATCCCTGAAATCATTGGTGGAAACGCCTGCAAACGGGTCCTCATTGTCTTCGCTCCACGTCCTTGCTTTATCTTCTATCCTAAAAGATTTGCTCTCTGTATCGTAACCAAAATTCAGGTGTTTGACCAATCTAGGAGATGCTAAAGTGCTTATACCCAGTTGGATATCTATCCAAGGCATGAACAACCCAAAATCATCCATAGTGAGGTTATTCCATTGCAGTTCATCTATTGACTTTGCGTTATAACCTTCTTTTCCCTTGAGATAGTTATTGAATTCCACATAAGGGCCCCATCTGCTTGCACCCAAGAATGCGCGTAAAGAAACAGTCACTGATGCATTTTTTGTCTTAGCGTTTGCAATGCTGTTCATGCCACTCACATAATTTTTATCCATAATCGGATTGAATGCAACTCCAAGTTCGTTTGCTGCATATCGGATGAATGTCAGAGGGTCTTTAGGAATGCCTTTCTCATCATGAATGTTGGTTGTTGGCAAAGTTTGCGTTACATCGATCTTATACATGCGCTTTTGAGCGGTTGAAAACCTATCGAGCATCGCCGTGAGTATTTTGCGATAATCCTCTTCCCGACTGTATTGCGCAAAAAGATCGCCGCGAGGCAATGTTATTCTCTCAAAGGACGATCCTTGATTCGCTACATGAAGGCTTTGATGCTCGTAATGACCGCGCACTGATTCATGATTCGAAAAATAATGGAATGCGATATTGATATCGTATTTGAATGGACCAAGATCATCAACCGTATGTTTTCCTGTGTCAAATTTCTTGAAGGGAAGGGCATCAAAGGATCGTTTGCCATCAACATACTCCTCAAGCGCCTGTTTTTTCTCTTCATGATTGCGCGTGAAGTTATTCATCAGATATATGATAAAATTGTGGGTCCATTGTCCATCCTCTATCTTATAATGCTCTCCATAAAATACGTCCTCACGACGCGAAATGCGGCCGGTAAATCCTTGCTTTCGATCGAGAGGAATTTTTGAAAAATCAATCCCTAAAGAGCCTGCGGCATGCCAAAAGAATTGGAAGGGATCTTTGGGCGCAGAGTTATAATCGATCAGAGTTTCCAAATTCCTTTGTGTATTATTTTGATAGAGTGCCATATCAGGTGTTTAGCGCATCAATTAGCTGTGAAGCAAGCGTTGGGTTTTTTTGAAAATCGGGATGAGAAAGCAACATATTCTGTAATTTGTTCATCAAGAGCGTTTCTGCTTCTTTGAGGGTCATGATTTGAGATTGCGCGAGGATCTGCATAAGCGCATTCGCTCCTTGGTATAATTCAGAGACTCCTTCTTTAGTAAAGGTCTGCTTTACCCCAATATTCAATCGGGGAACTGAACTGTAGAGTCCGGTATGCAGTCGCAGCGCATTTGTTTTCTCCTTTAGTCTTTCAAGTTCACTGCCTGAAAAGAAGACCGAGAGCAGAGCATCGAGATTTCCCTGATTTTGAGATGTTGCACTAAGAGGGACACCTCTGTAAATTTCAATCATTCTCCTTATGGTGCTTGGATAGTCTCCTCCCGATATGCCATTAAATACACTAGGATGGCTAAGGGTGTCATCAAGTTTTACAAGTTTTGACCTGAATGAGTCATCTGAGCTGCGAACATGTAGCAACGTTCCAACATATGGATTTTTTTTATAGATCTCGAATATCACATCAAAATAGGAAGCAAAAATGCCAAGATCAGAAAGCGTGAAGTTTGGCAGTTTGATTGAATTGAGCGGCTCCGTTCCCTTGATTGATTTGCCATTGACATACGCTTCAAGGGCTCTATACATATCTTCATTTTTCCTTGGTCGGATTCTTGCAGGTTCAAGATAGATCGAAAGCACGCGATCATGATCTGAAAATCTTGCTCCATAAATGTTTGCAGGCTTTCTACCTCTCTCTTCCACAAATCGCTCTAAACGCCATTCTTTTGCAGATTCAAGCGGCAATTCCAATTCAACTGCAATGCTCCTGAAATGGTCGAGGGGATCTGGTCTTGGCGCATTTTTTGGGAGCCGGGTTTTTTTCTTGACTTGACTATATTGCGTTGGATCATGCCATCTATCTCGTGGAACACCAGCAAAATGCTCAATGAGGCGATGCACATAGGGCCTATAGTCGCCATAGGACTTATCAGCTATTTCAAGAAATCCCAGATCGTCCCCATAAAATTGGACGTTATCGGTTGCAAATACCCCTGGTTTTGCTTGGGAAATAAACACTGAAACCGCAGTCGATGGATCTTCTTCATCATGCCCTTGGTAATCATAGCTTATGGATAGCGTAGTTCCTTTCGCATATTTACCAAGATCGTCCATAACCTTTGTTTCAAGGTCAAAACTGGGCTTTTTCTTAGGGTTATTGAGTAATTCAGCAACTGCAGCCTTTGTTTCTTTGCGCGCATATTTTGTTTTATAGTCCATAATAACGGAAAGATCACGCGTTCCCTGCTCATCTTTTTTCCTCATGTAGGCATAGAAATCGGTTGAGCTTTTTTGAAGGGTGTAATTGAACTCTAAATCTAATCCTAGCTGTTTTGCTGTTGATCGCATGAATTCCAAAGGATCCTGATCGCTAAGAATGCAGGTATGCCGCATTGAAACAGTATCATAGAGGTTTATCGTTGTAGGTCCAAGAGGGATCATACTCCACCCCTGGTTCTTTCCATGAAAGAAAGCGCTTTCGCATAATTATATTGGAAATCCATCTGAAAAAGCCTGTTTTGGATTCGTTGCAGGAGCAATTCTTCGGCTTTAGCCCTTTCCATAATATTGGCCTGTGCTAGGATCTCAGAAAGTGTTTGGGCAGCGGCGCATATTTGTTCTAGACTTTCCTTATTTGTTATTTGAACCATGCCTAAACTTAATTTTGGGATTGAGTTATGCATGCCCAGGTAAAAATCGATGTGTTTCATCTTTCTTGCAATCTCTTTTGCCTCTTTATCAGAGAGGAAGAATGTGATGAGTGAATCAAGATGCTCTTTTTTTTGAATAGGGGTTTGCATACCTTGCGTATAGAGCTCGATCATCCTTGTTATTGCCGTATGGTAATCACTAGGAAGAATGTCATTGAATCTATTGTCACCAAAATGGCGAACTCCTGCCCTGTCTAATTTCGATATGAACGTGTTTTGCGCATAAGAAATTTGGGTATCAACTGAAATATAGGGGTCTCGTTGAGCGAAATGGAATGTAGCCTTAGTGTGGGGCATCCAAAATCCAAGATTAGAAAAAGCGATATTTTTGAGTGCGATTTCTCTCAAAGGAAGGGTATTTTCAAATTTTTTGCCTTTTAGGTATTCTTGCAGCAGAGGGTACAATTGCGCATGGTCTCCTGTTCCAATGGGGTTTAGGTGTATCGAGAGTTCCCGATTGTTTTTTGAATCCAGAAAGGTGGCTGAATACACGCTTGCAAAGCCAAATTGGTGTCCTAATCTTGAAGAGTCTAAAATATCATCAGTATGGTTTTCCAGATTTGATTCAACTGCGCTATCTAAAGATAAACCAAACTGGGCTACTGTTCTCCTGAAATGAACGAAAGGGTCTATTTGGACTACCGTGTTGGATTTTTGAGATGGGTTTGTTTTTTGATCATCTGGTGTTTTTAGATTAGCCGCATTTTGATTTGAAGTGGATCTATCTTGAGAAGAGGGATCATTGGTTGGGAACAATTCGGCATATAATTCCAGGAATCTGGTTATGACAGATCTATAGTCATTTTTCAACACTCCTTCGAAATCACTTCCAAAATTAGGGCAGTTCAACCATGAGTTTTTAGGTGCGCGAAGTTGACAATGAAAGCTCTCGCCCGTTGAACGTATTGCGATGTGATAAGATGCCTGATGCTTTTTCAACGCAATGTGCAGATCAACATGTTGTGCCAAGGGACCAAGATCGGAGAGCCTGAGTGCCTGGATATCTAGCGAATGAAGAGGAACAGCGCCTTCAAGTGTGCCTTTCCTTAGATAATCGCTAAGCATGCTATATTCCAAAGTATCTATTCTGGGCCTGATGCGATCGGCACCAAGAGAAATAGAAAGTACATTGTGATCTTCTTCCCTGCCAAGCGTAGCGAGATAGAAACCACGTACCGTTTCATGCCTGCGGGCGTATTCCTGAGGGTAGATAGGCATGTTCTTGAAATCAAGAGGGATTTCTAATCGCGCTGCCTCTTCTCTTAGATACGCCAAAGGATCGGGCAGCCCATTGGGTTGAGTAGTATATGCCGACATTTTTCTATCGCCTGGTTTTTTTGCAGCATAGGGTATTGCAGTTTTCTCAAATTGTTTTGGATCATATCCCTGCTCCTTTGGAATCCCCGCAAAATGCTCCATTATTCTCTGAACATAAGGCCGATAATCGCTTTGCATCGCATCCATGAGATTTTGCAGGCCAATATCAGCCCCCTTGTACCTTATGCCTTCTGCAGAGAAAAATCCTTGACTGGGCTGCACTATACTGACACTTGCAAACATCGCAGCAAAATCATCATCTTTTTCTGTATAGCTATATCCGATTGTAAGGTCCATCCTATGCTGGTATTTTCCAAGATCGTCCATGACCATGTCCTCAAGATTGGAATCATTAAATATCTGGCCAACCTTATGGAGGGTGAATTTCCTTGTCTGTCTAAGCTCATATTCCATCATGACCCAGAGGTCCAT
>CAZFPU010000091.1:0-8529 GCA_964521145.1 uncultured Methanosarcinales archaeon
ATATCCAGTTATCGTGACGTACAGGCCCAATCCAGCATATCATCGGGTGGCTGAATTACTGAGTTTTAAAGGAGCATGAGCGTACTCTAAACTCGAGCGTACTCTAAACAATAGTAATTCGGTGGCAATCTTGGATGACTTGTCTGATGCTTACGTTGAATGGCTGACAGATGTATAGAAAGGATAGGCCTAATCTGGACAAGTTCCCTAAAATAGAGTAGTGATTATGGCTTTAGATAGGGCATTTATGCCCTGAGAAGGAGATAGGAATTATAAATTTAGATGCTAGTTTCTTTGCTATAAGCATATCGTGCCAAAACCCCAAAATTCTTCAGAATTAAGCCCCAAAACCCCAAAATTTTTTAACAACATTTATATATGAGCGACTGTTTAATTTGAATAGAATCCAATCTAAATCTCGTCAGAAAATCTATCAAAAATGCCAGAAGAAAATAAGCAAAACCAGCCTGAGGAATACGGCGCTGAAAGCATCAAGGTCATGGAAGGACTGGGTGCTGTACGAAAGCGTCCGGCGATGTATATTGGAAGCACGGGTGGCAAAGGACTGCATCATTTGGTCTATGAAGTGGTCGATAACTCAATTGATGAGGCGCTCGCTGGCCACTGCAAGACTATTAAAGTTACGATCCATCAAGACAATTCTGTGACGGTTGAAGACGATGGCAGAGGCATTCCAGTTGACAACCATCCAAAATTCAATAGACCCGCTCTTGAGATCGTTCTTACAAAACTCCATGCGGGCGGTAAATTCGATAACAATACGTACAAGGTTTCTGGGGGATTGCACGGTGTTGGCATTTCTGTCGTGAACGCACTATCAAAAAAATTCGAAGTGATCGTCAAAAGAAATGGCAAAGTGTACTTCCAAAGATACGCAAAAGGCGATCCCGTCCAGGATATGGAACTGCGAGGCGAAACAAAAGAGCGAGGAACTACAGTTACCTTCTGGCCAGACAATGAGATATTTACGGAGCTTGAATACAGTTTTGATATTCTTGCGAGCAGACTTAGAGAGCTTGCGTTCCTAAACAAAGGCATCTTCATCTCACTCTATGATGAGCGCTCAGATAAGAAACAGGAATTCAAGTATGAGGGCGGCATCATATCATTTGTGGAGTTCCTAAATATTAATAAGACTCCCTTGCACAAAACAATCTATTTTCAAAAGGAAAAACAGGGGCTCTCAATTGAAGTTGCATTACAATACAATGACAGTTATCAGGAGAACATCTTCTCATTCGCAAACAACATAAACACGATCGAAGGCGGAACCCATTTGATTGGTTTCAAGACTGCCTTGACAAGAACCCTAAACAGCTACGCTGAAAAGCTCAAGAAATCTGATGAGAAATTCTCAAGCGACGATGTGCGCGAGGGACTGGCAGCGGTAATTTCAATCAAGATCTCAGAGCCTCAATTTGAGGGACAGACCAAGACAAAACTAGGCAATAGCGAAGTGAAGGGTATCGTTGAAAGCATCGTCAATGAAAATTTGGGATCATTTTTGCAGGAAAATCCAGCGATCGCACGAGCAGTCATTGATAAGTGCGATAACGCAGCAAAGGCACGAGATGCAGCAGCAAGAGCTCGAGACCTTACCAGAAGAAAAGGTGCGTTGCATGGACATTCACTTCCAGGAAAGCTTGCTGATTGCTCTGAAAAGGATCCAGCTAAATGTGAGATATTCTTAGTAGAAGGAGATAGCGCAGGGGGCTCTGCAAAACAGGGAAGAAGCCGAGAATTCCAGGCAATACTTCCTCTTCGAGGAAAGATCCTAAACGTTGAGAAAGCACGGCTTTCAAAGATCTTCCAAAATGAGGAGATAGCCTCGATGATAACGGCGATCGGCGTGGATATCAGCGCGGAATTCGATCTAAAAAAATTACGATACCATAAAGTGGTTATCATGACCGACGCGGATGTTGATGGCGCTCATATCAGGACCCTTATACTTACATTCTTCTATCGCTACATGAAAGCTTTGATCGAGCAGGGTTTTGTCTACATAGCTCAACCTCCATTGTTCAAGATCTCAAAAGGCAAGAAGACGTATTATGCGTATACTGACCAAGAGCGGGAAGCGCTATTTAGGCAAATTGGGGTTGATGAGGCAAACGTGCAGCGATACAAAGGGCTAGGAGAGATGAATCCCCAGCAGTTATGGGAAACTACCATGGATCCCAAGCATAGGACTCTTATGAAAGTGATGCTCCATGATGCCGTTGAAGCTGATAAGATATTTACTATCCTGATGGGAGATCAGGTTGAGCCAAGACGGGAATTCATACAGATGCATGCCAAGGATGTGGCTAATCTGGATGTTTGATGATTTATTATTCTGATTTGACAAGTTTTTTAAAGAAAAGGCCCTAGATATAAAAAATGGATTACGTAATGGTGCTGGGTCTCACTGCTGGCTTTTGCACGACAGCTGCGTTCGCGCCACAAGCATGGAAAGCGTGGAAAAGCAAGCACACCAAAGATATTTCTTTAGGGATGTTTGTTATTTTTGTAATTGGAATTGTATTATGGTTCATCTATGGGTTTAAGATTGATTCATTGCCCGTTATTTTAGCGAATGGGGTTTCGTTCATACTCGCCTCTTTCATTTTGGGATTGAAACTAAAGTATGGCTAGAATTTTTTTGGAAGAAATCGTGCTATGTCTTGGCCTTCTAAAGGGATAGTAATATGCAAGGGATACGATCTGGTTATCTGCATTGACTTCGGTTCATAGGATTTCTTTGCAGCGTAGACTCTTCGCTGGGATTGCTCATTTAGGAATTCGGCAAGGCTTTTTTCTTCACCAGGTCCTGCACTCTCACATGCGTTGACGAAAATAATGGCGTTTTTTGGAAGTTCTCGAAGGGAGCGCGCGTACGCTTTGGAATTGGTACTGATACGGTAGCTTTCATTCTGTTGATAATTTTTCAGAGCAGGATCATTATCGCCTAGCGAGACATCTGTGGTTGAGCCATGACCATTGAGCATATAGAGCTCAATGTTTGGGATCTTTTTTCTTGCCTTGATGAGCTCATCGGTCTTCTTTACGGTTATGAAATATATATCATATGCCTTGAAGAGTTCGAGGTATCGTTCTGTCACACCGTGTGTCGAGAAAGCCCCGTTATGATCCGCTGTAGGGAATGCAAGGAAGCCGTTTGGTTTTTTTGTGTCCTTGAAAAAAAGACTTTTGAGGGGAAGACCTAAAGAATAGGCACGAAGCACATCGTGAGCTGGATTGGGACGATCTTTTGCAAACTTAAGTCCTGCCTGCACGTACTCTGCGTCCACCGGCTTTGTGATGCCTGAAAGATGATGAATATGGGAGAGGTTAAACACTTTTCTTCCGGTTTCATCGCGCATCTGCAGCAGATGCTCTGTATGTTCCTTCTTGATATTATGGTCCACAACAAGGCCAAGATAAGATCCCTGAAGCAAAAAATTACCAGTGTCATCTCGAAGTTCAGTATAGGGAACCAGCCTTTGAAAATTGAAATTTCCATTTTGCAGAAGACCGATTGCACCATGCCTTGAAATAAGCGTCTTGTTGGATGCGTCCTTGACTGCAAATAGTTTTAGGATGGAATTGATATCAACTCCTTTTTGCTTGAAATAGATCAGATCCATTGAAAAGAAAGTAGGTTGTCCCTCAGAAGTCTCAAGCTGCAACAATTCCTTTGCGTGCCTAAATTCTCCTTTGTGCTTGACAACGTAGTCAAAGAGGTTTGCCGACCGCATGAAGAGAAGATCGTTTTGCTTGAGCGAAAGCTGGGCATAAGGCTCCAAGCGCTCAGGTTCAATTTTCTCTTGAAGAAATCTTGCGACATCGGCCATATCAAGCAAATATGTCCCTTTTGATGATTGTATCATTGCAAGCTTCAGGATCTTCTCCAAGGAATGTCCAGCATTTCTTGCCCTTGAGAACGAGACTGCTTCCTCAAGAGGAGCGATTCTAGATCCTGCCCTGCCATATCCTCGCATCTGCGCGTATGATTCAAGTTCATCGAGGCTGCTTCTTTGCGATTCTGTGATTACATTCTTTGGAAGGAAATTTTCCAAAAGATCATTGCTTTGTGAAAACGAGGTTACGTCGTTTCCATGGAAACTGCTCAGGCTATCGCTGCACGCGATTTTATCACGCAGATCAGCGGGAAGTTCGTGCAGATACCTTGGCTGAGGCCTCTCAGAGAATGAAAAGATAGGCGCTCGGACAATATCAACTGCTATTTCCGATCTAGGCTCGGTTGGATAGAGGGAAAGCGCAATGCCCATAGAACCAGCCGCAAGAAATTTTCTAAGCTCCATTGATCTACTAGAAGACTGTATCATTTAAAAATGTTTTTCCGCTAATCGTCCATCAAATACGCCATTTCTCATTAATTCTTTCAATTCCATAAAATGTCCGGATGAGTACCGATTTGGCACCATAGTATTAGTTGGCTTTTCCCATAGAATCCTTGAGAGCCAGCTGCTCTATTGCAGTATTGACTGATGAACCAAGCTCAGTTGCTATATCAGCAAGCATAACCTGGTCCCTCACTTCAATAACATCCTTTCCACTGACGACATCTGCCCTTAGGCCTTGCGCCGCAAATCTATATCGTTCACCTTCGATCCCTAGCACAGTCAGGGCAGCAAGATATAAAACGCCATCAGATTCTGGAGCGGTTGGATTTTCGATAATTCGATACCCAAAGACAAGAAGTTTATCTTCGTGTTTGGTATTTTCGAGAATGACTGCTGAGAGTCCATCTTCTACGCAAACCGGTTTATCAATAGGAAGCACCTTTCCCTGCGCTTTTCCTTTTTTCATATAGGATTCCACCATCTTTTGATATCCTTGCGAGAAAGGTCCTTGCGCAAAGGAAGTGATCTCAGGAGTTGTCATTGCAGAAACAATATGCGTGCATTGTTCGAGCGTTCTCTTTAAATGATCCCTGTACATTTTCCCATCGAACACGCCTCTACGCATTAATTCGCTTAATTCATTAAAATGAGCGGGGGCATACTGGTTTTCTACCATTGATGAGAGAAATTATGCCCTATTATTAAATGATTCTGAGATGAGATTCTAGTTTAGCCCTATTTAAATACCATTTATAAACCCTTAAAAACAGCCATACCACAACCTTTTTAAACCACCGTAATTTTCTTAGACGTAATGGCTAAAGTAAAGCAACTAAGAAAGAACTGGTATCCAATCGTAGCGCCAAGGCTTTTTAAGAATATGGTGCTTGGCGAGACTTCTGTTTTCGATCCTAAAGACATGGTTGGCAAGGGAGTTTCCGTAAATCTAATGGTTCTGACCAATAACTCAAGAAACCAAAATGTCAAGGTTAATTTCAAGATCAGTAAAGTAACGGACAACAAAGGAATGGCTGATTTGATCGGCTATGAGCTTGTCACGTCTTCAATCAAAAGGATGGTTCGAAGAAACGTGGAACGTATCGATGACTCATTCGTGGCCATGACTCTTGATGGCATTGGCCTTAGGATCAAACCGATCATGATCGCAAGACAAATAACCGCAGCAAGCCTGACAACTTCTTTAAGAAAGGCATCGCAGCAGGCAGTGCTAGAGCAGGCACGCAGCATGAAATACGAAATGTTCATGGGAGATGTTATCTATCACAAGCTGCAAGAGACCCTAAAGAAACAGTTAAGCAAAATTTATCCGGTCAAAATCTATGAGATAAAGGCAATCGAGATCACTCAGGATATTCCTCAGTCAGTAAAAGACATGAAGCCGATCGAGCAAAAGCCAGAAGAAGGGCAGCAGGCACCAGCTGAAGAGGAAGCACCAGTCGAAGAAGCACCGCAGGAAGAGTAAATTCTTTAGTATTGCTTTCACATTTTTCTTGAATAACAGGGTGATGCATACCCATCATATATCGGATAACCAACACACTTAAATATACTAAATCCTTCTTTTGTCTAGGAAATCCGGGCCTTGATTTATTTAGTCGGATTTTCTGGACCCAACAATTTTGCTTGGGCAATGTTCACGACAAGTCCACCCATCTAAAGGGACGGGACTTCCACGATTATTAAACAAATGCAACGTGTGTGCCTGCCAAATTGTTTTGGCTTTGGGTTAAGGGTCATTGGGCCAAATGTTTTTTGGATAAGCGACCCTAAACATCGGGAATTAAATCCAAAGACGTATTAAGACAGACCAATACAACACTCCGAGGATTCCATGCAACAATGCCTTCAAAAATTAGTCAATGAAAAAAGATCAGATATACTTGCATGGCTTGAGCGCAAAAAGCAAGGCCTTGAAACCCCCATCTATTCTTCATTTGACATAAGAAATAATGGAACCAAAGCAAGCATCGTCGATTCCAATTTATTTCCCGCCGGATTCAATAATTTAACACAGGATTCAAGGAAACAGGCCGCGCTTTATTTCAAGGAATTCATCCCAACGATCTGCCATCATAAATCCATACTGGTGATTCCCGAAGCGCACACAAGAAATCTCTATTATCTTTCAAATCTGCATGCTATTCATGACATCTTAACAGATGCAGGGTATCATACTACTCTTGGCAGCATAAGAGAAGATATTGAAGAGACTTTAGAGGTTGTCGATGCGGAAGGCCATGCTTTAGTTCTTGAAAAGATGAAGAACGTGGGAGGAATGTTGCACACAAAATCATTCAAAGGCGGCCTTATCTTGCTCAATAATGATTTTTCGACAAGAGCACCTCCTTTGCTTGAATCGGTCAAAGAATGCATAGCGCCTCCTTTGCAATTGGGATGGCTGCATCGGCGAAAAATCAGCTTCTTCAAGCACTTTTGCAGGCTCCTTGACGAATTTGGAGAGGAATTCGATTTCGACCACTGGCTTCTTTGCCCAAAAACAAAAGCAGTCGATGACATCGATTTTACCTCTGGAAAAAACATCGATCTTGTTGCAAAGACTGCCGATGAGATGATCGCATTCATCCAGAAAAAGTATGACGAATACAAGATCACCGAAAAGCCCTATGTTTTTGTTAAGGATAATTCAGGAACCTATGGCATGGGGATCCTTTCAGTGCATTCTGGTCAGGAGCTTTTGGACCTAAACAGCAAAGAGCGAAGATCCATGAAATCAGGCAAGGAAAGAAATCCTATCAACTCAGTGATTGTACAGGAAGGCATATCCACCAAATACAAAGTAAATGGCGGGACCGCTGAGCCAGTGTTATACATGATTGGCGGAAAGACCGTTGGTGGATTTATGCGAATCCACGATGAGAAGGACGAAAAAACAAGCCTGAATGCTCCAGGATCAAAATTTGATGTGTTGCTTCGGGAGAAACTTACCAAGCCAATCCTTGACTTCGTTGACGAAAAAGATGAGCTTTCAATATACTCGGTTCTTGCAACTATCGGCTCAATCGCCATTGGATATGAGATGAAAGAAGCCAAGGATGCGATAGAGTCTGACAACCAAATATTCCAGATCAAACATTGAAAACCTAAACCTATAGGATGAAACTTGTTCAGTAGAGGCAAAATTTGTTTGAATACAACTACCATGAAATTCCTTTTTGTGATCGATCCGATAGAAAATCTGAAATTGGAATCTGATTCCACTATAGAGATAATGCAGGAATGTGCATCTTCTGGTATAGATGTGTTTTACTGCGAGCTGGGTGGTCTTTATTTTTTAAATAACTCGGTGCATGCTCAATCGACCCAATTAAAATTAGTAAACAAAGGATACACAAAAATTAAAAAAATCGATGAGTCCCTTGATTTCTTCGACTGCATTCTCATGCGAAAGGAGCCCCCTTATGATCTTACCTATCATTACGCGACCATGCTACTTGAAAAGACCAAGGTGCCAGTAATCAACAGACCACAAGGCCTCAGAGACGCCAATGAAAAGTTGATAATTCTCAATTTCTTAGACTTGACCCCAAAAACCATAGTCACACAGGACAAAGAACGATTATTGAATTTCGTAAAAGTCAATGAAAAAATAGTGCTAAAGCCAATAGATCTTTTTGGAGGTAGAGGCGTAATCGCTCTTGAAAAAACTGATCCATCATTAAAGAAAAAAATAAATGATTCTATTAAGAAAAATGGTTACGTCATTGCGCAGGAGTTCATTGGGTCAGTATACCAGGGTGACAAAAGGATCATTGTGCTCAACGGAGAGCCAATTGGAGCGATTATTCGCATTCCTAAAAAGGGAGATTTTCGGGCCAATTTGGCATTGGGAGGCACGCCTAAGCCATATATGATTTCCCAGACCGATAAAAAAGCGATCAAAAAGATAGCACCATATCTTAAGAGCCACGGGCTAGATTTAGTTGGTGTTGATATGATTGGGGATAAACTTATTGAGATCAATGTTACCTGTCCTACTGGCCTAGTTCCAATAAAGAGGTACGGGCAGCAAAATATTACTAGAAAAATTGTGGAATTTTTAAAAAGCAGAATAAAAACCAGCTAATTCATTGAATGTAAGCCCTCAAAAAGAATGAAACTCCTAAAGCAAGGCGCAGAA
>CAZFPU010000092.1:0-8510 GCA_964521145.1 uncultured Methanosarcinales archaeon
GCTTGACTATTTCATTAAAATATTTTTTGCTGGGATTATTTGACGGTGCATCACCAAGCATTGCTTCATTGTTCACGAATGCATGATTGGATCTAGGGATATCTGATCCAACCTTCTCAATCCTTGTCTCATGCGCGTGCATCATTTCTTTAGCTGCCTCAGGAATTTCTCTATCTTTGGATCAATGGAAACTGAAGAGTGACTCACGTAATGTTGTGTCAAGTCTGAAATAAGTGCGTTCAAATCCCCTTTATTGGTCAGGATTTTATGAAGATCAAGCTGGTTTTTGAGTTCCTGACGTACACGGATAGTCGTGGTTCTGATACTGGGGTTGGAATTTTGGGTCTTTTTCATTTGTTGGGTCATGTTTTTATGATGCAATTGACGACCAGGAATGGGTCTTGGACTGGAGCTTGGGCGCCGCCTCCAAGACAATTGATATCGCCCGCATTCCAATTCACGTTAGGATCATTGTGGGTAAATGCATTAGTGGTACTCCCGGGGCGGTTGTGAGAGTGCACCTGCGCTATTGACAAGGTATGATCATATTCACCGCCCGTCTGATTTTTCCTAAAGGAATACGATCTTCTTCTGAAATTAGGTTTTTCTTTGGTCATTGATTGTTTTTCATCTGTTTTGTTTTCATGTTCTGGCGATGAGCTTGATATTCGAGCCATTCAATGAGAGGTCTTCTCATATCTTATCTGATTGAAGCCTTCGATGTAGACTGCGTAGGAGAATGGTTTCACACATACAAGGCATACGAGAAATATCCAGATGGCTAAGCGCAGCTCGGGTCTCATTTTCGCTTGCCCCCTGCTACATGCTGTTCAAGTATCTTCTTTATGATAAAATTGCGCGAGCGCTCGTCTGCTTCAGCAAGCTCGTCTATAGCATCCACTAGCTCTTGCGGCAGATACAGGTTCACATAGCGGCTTTTACCCATGCAGATTTCTAACATATTATGTTAGAATGTAATAATAATTATTGTAATATATTAGAAACTGGTATATAAATGTTTTGCTTTAGTAGCTTAGTATGGGAATTAGGTACTTTTGATGCGTCATTGTTTGTGTGAATATTTCGGTAGGTTCATTGCTTATCCCCTTTGCCAACAGCATCCCCTCTGAAAGAATTGCCTTGACCAGCGGATCCTTTCTGCTCGCGTAAAATTTCTTTTTTGAAAATAATTTTTTCATTGATCATTTTTTTGATTTTGAGTTTTCTTTCTTGTTCATGCCTTGATGATGCAATTTAACACCAAGAATGGGGGGGACGTTGGGAAGGGCGTAATGGCAGCTATTTTCTCAAAGGTTATATCGGAATTATAATCAAAAGATTTATATATTTGCACGTTTTTTAATATTCTCACGTAATCATGTGAATCTATTAAAACAAGGTGGTCAAAAATGCCAACAATAACCATATCATTGCCAAAAGAATTGAAGGAAAAATTAGACAAGCATAAGGACATAAATTGGCCTGAAGTATTCAGGAGGGCATTTGAAAAGAGAGTAACGGAGCTGGAGGAATTTGAGCTGTTCAAGAGGCAGGGGAGGGAAGCATAAATGGCAAATATATCATTTACTGTAGCGGACGAATTAAAGGCAAAAATGGACAAATTTCCGTGGATAAACTGGTCTGAGGTCGCAAGAGAGGAAGCCATTAAGCGTGAAATGCTGCACGAGGGCTTTGAGGAATTTAGTAGGATTGTATCAAAGTCCAAATTGAGCGAAAAAGATGCCATGCGATTGGCTAAAGAGGTTAATGCGGGCATGTACAGGAAGCTTAAGAAATCGCATCCTGAGCTGAGATAAATGGACTTAGTAGTTGATGCTACTATAGTATTTACAGGTATAATGGGCACAGGAGTCACCAAAGAAATAATTTTTTCAAGATCTGTCAATCTGCATGGGCCTAAGGCTCTGTTTGACGAAGTTGAAGAGCATACAGCAAGAATTAAAGTTCTTTCAGGGCTTTCTTCATCTGATTTTGGGGAGCTGTTAGGCAAATTAAGGAGCGCAATCAAGCTATTTCCGCGCTCTGAATATGAGCCATTCATTAATGAAGCGAACAAACTAATTTCAGACCCAGATGACACAGAATACTTGGCCTTGTCATTGTCAATTGGCAAATGCCCAATCTGGTCTAATGACCCACATTTCAAGAAGCAATCTAGCGTGGGGGTATTTACTACAAACGAATTAGTCGAACACCTCAAATCAAAGGGATTGCTTTGATATTGGCTTATAGTTTTTGTTTTCATCTTCTCACTTTCCATTGGTTTTTTCAAGCGCCTCGACGCGCTGTTTTAGATCTTCATTCTCAGCCTTTAACTCCTGCATCGCATTGATGAGCATCATCTGCATTTCAAGGTTATATTCAACTGACAAGTACCCGTTCTTTTCCTCAACCAAATGCGGCAGGACTTTTTGTACATCCTGCGCTATCAAGCCAACCTGCCTTCCCTCAACATACCTGATAGTTCCTCCCAGTTTGTCTATTCCTTCTTTCCATTCGAACTCAACTGGCTTTAGCTGCATTATTTGATTTAACGAGTTGTTTAGGGGATGGATATTTTTCTTGAGCCTTTCATCAGATGCGCACGTTCCCGCAACTTGCGCTCCTGCTTCTCTAAAGCAATCGTCGCTATTAATGTCATCCACGACATCGAGACCGTAGTCTGGGGTTGCATCTTTAATGCCGACAGCGCCGCCGCTGCCAGGAGTGAGAACGATAGCCCCTCCTGCGTAGCTGTTTGCTATGCCTATGGCATCGATATTTCCATATCCGAAGCCCAACCAGCCATTCTCGACGTTTGAACTATTTCGCAGGCTGATATATCCTACATGAGTATTTTCTGTGCTGTCGCTGTCCTGGAGTATTATAACCGGACCGGTGGCGTTTATATGCAGATTCGCTGTCGGCCCCATCGTCCCAATGCCAACGCTGCCGGATGAACTGATGCGGAGCCGTTCTCCTCCTGCGTCTCGGATGACAAAGTCCGGTGCGACGGAGCTGTACGAGGAGGAGAGGCCCACGATGCCGTTCGTCTGATCTGCAAAGAGTGCGATGCGACGGTTATTCGTGCCGTCGTATACCGCCGCCGTGATAGCTGCCGTACCCGATGTCTGACTGTTTTGTATCTGGCCAGTGACGGTCGTACCCGCGCCGTTCTGCGTGGTAAGAACTGCGCCGGTACCCACGTGAAGCGCAGCTCCAGGACTCGCCGTCCCAATCCCCACATTCCCAGAACTCACATCAACCCATAATCTACTCGCTCCATCGCTATTGTTGATGCTAACATTACCAAGCACAACCAATTTTGAGCTCGGAGCTGTTGTTCCAACACCGACATAATCTGAAGGATTAGCTAAACTGACTACCGTCCCTGATTTGCTCCACCCAAACGCACTCACTCCACTACTATCTCCAATATTAGTGGCAAGTAAATTCCCGCCAAGATAGAGTGAGCCAGTAATCGTTGTATTCCCATCGACATGTAATTTTTGAGTAGTCGAAGATACACCAATACCTACATTATCAGAACTGGTAGTCAACCGAATCAAGCTGCCATCATCGGTCCATCCACCAGCAGCTCCTAATCCACCAGCAGTGATATTCATCCCTAAACTCCACACAGTCCCGGTGATGTTGATATCACCTACTGTCTTGAAGGCGGTATCTGGAGATGAAGTTCCAATCCCCACTTTGTTATTCTGGGTATCGACATACAACACATTCGTATCAATAGTAAAATTCTCAATGCCAGAGACTTGGTACTCGACCGGACTTTGGAACTGTCTTCTTTCCTGCCCATCCCAATCGATATCCTGATCATTGATCTGCAAGTCCATGTAATAGGTCTGAGATAAATTAAGATTAAGGGTAGTAACCGAACCCAGCATGATGTCAAAGAACCCATTGGTGATATTGTAATTGAAATCATTCGTTGAATTGTAGACCAAAGCACCAGAAGTTGCAGAATCCCAAATGGTGACTGAAACATTTCCTCTCGATATAAGATTCCCATTGCTATCGGTTATCTTTCCTTGCAAGGATACCAGTTGCTCAACGGCAAAGACATTCATCGTAAGCAGCAAGAGCAGCGCAAAGAGAAGCACACCAATCACAAGAATTCTTTTCGTGCTGGTGCTTTGATTGAACAGCTCTTTGTTTCGTAGTTTGATCAGTTCCTCGAAATATTTTCTGTTGGGGTTGTTCACCATTGCTTCGTTGGACTTTGTCTCGATCAAAACATGACTGAAATTATTGAAATCAAGACTCATTTTCTCCATCCTGAATTCTCGCGTGTGTATCATTTCCTTAACTGTTTGAGAAATTTCTCTATCTTTGGATCAATGGAAACTGAAGAGTGACTCACGTAATGTCGTGTCAATTCTGAAATAAGCGCGTTCAAATCCCCTTTATTGGTCAGGACCTTTAGAAGATCAAGCTGGTCTTTGAGTTCTTGACGTACCTGGATAGTCGTGGTTCTGATACTGGGGTTGGAATTTTGAGTCTTTTTCATTTGCTGGTTCATGTCTTGATAATGCAATTGACGATTAGGAATGGATCTTGGATGGGAGTGCCTGCTTTTGGCTTCTTTTGGCATAATCTTTATATATCGTGAAAAATACATTGCTAGTATGAGAATCGAAATCAACAAGCACATCGTGATCGATAGCCAAATCTGTCACGGAAAGCCCACATTCAAGGGTACTCGTATCATGGTTTGGCAGGTATTGGAGATGCTGGAAGGAAGTATGACTCCTGAACAAATCATCGAAGACCATCCAAGCTTGACCAAGGCTCACATTAAGGCTGCCCTGCAATATGCAGCAGACATCACTAAAGGAAGCGACAATGTCATCGTCACCGTCCCAGCCGCTTAAATTCATATTAGATGAAAACGTAAAGAAGCGGCTCGAGCGATTTCTCAAATCAAAAACCTTTGACACAGTGTTTGTACCAAAGGGCACAGTGAATGGCGCGCTTGCAGCACTATCATTGTCAGAAGGCAGGGTGTTGGTCACCAATGACTCTGATTTTGCCAAATCCGAGAAATTCCCGAAAGAAAAAATATTCGGCGTTGTCCTGCTTCGCATTGCGCAAGATGAGCCAGAAGCGCTGCTTTTGGCCTTTGAGCATTTGCTTGCATCAAAGTCAGCACTCATTGATTTCAAAGGAGTGCTCATTATCCTAAAGGAAGCTGATTTTGAGTCATTTCCTATTCCAACACAATCTTCACTTAGGCAGTGATTTCTCTTTGTTTTGGTTTTTGCTTTTTTCTTGTTCATTTTTTGCTTTGACCTGTTTTCTTCTTTCATGTCTTGATGATGCAATTGACAACTAGGAATGGATCCATGATGGGATGGGGTGCGTCGCTTCCGCTGCTTGCGGAGGTGGTTGAAGCAATATCGGTTGTGTGGGTATGGGATGCACTCGCTCCCCCAGAAGCGGTTGAGGCGATATCCACGGTTGCTGTAATACCCGTGGTTGCTGAGTTCAAATTTGCTCTATCTAGAATAGCGGCTGCTCCATCATAGGTCCCCACTCCATTACTTCCTCTTTCAGCAACCATCTGTCCATACGGGTGGGTATGCGTGTGACCCGGGTCATTGACAGATACTGATGTACTTGCCGGATCAGTCGCATGCGTATGGTCGACACTCTCTGTGCCTGATGCTGTAGCAGCAGGATCTACTGCATGCGTGTGGCTTGGCATCTGCGCTGCTGACAAAGTACGATTATACCCTCCTCCAGTCTGATTCAACCTAAATGAATATGATCTTCCATTCTCATCATTACTACTAGTCCCATTTGCTATCAAAACCCTGCCGCGCACATCAGGTACATTAAAAGTGGTAGAACCATCTCCTTTGCCATACATATCGCTGATTGATGCGAACAAGCGTGCATATTGGGTCCTAGAAACCGCAGAACCATCGCAAGGAAGCCAGCCTGCTGGGGTATTATTCCCGGCAAATTGCATGATGGCCCCTGCAGGAATACCAACATCAGCAATTGATCCATCGGGGAACGTGATATTGCCTTCTGTAAGATTCAAACCCCCTGCAATCTTCAAGGGCGATCCGCCATAGAGTGTTCCTTTAATCCTCACGTCTCCTTCGAAAGTTGAGTTGGAAGTCACACCAGTAACGTTGATATGACCAACCACATGCAATTTGTGGAATGGCGAATTAGTGCCAATGCCTACCTTATCATTCGGATCGGCCAAGCTCACTATAGAACTTGATTTTGTCCATCCAAAGCTGTTCGATATATCGCTGCCAAAGGATTCTGGACCCAAGATATGGCCTCCGGTAATCAGGTTTCCTGCAACTGAAACATTTCCTTCTACATGCAATTTTGATCCGGTGCTGGTGGCTCCAATAGCGACATTATCAGAGCTTGTGGTCAATCGAATCATTGAACCATCATCAACCCAACCGCCTCCACTCACGATGAGCGCAGTTAAGTTTATGCCCTGGCTCCATATACTGCCTGTTACGTTGACATCTCCAACCGTTTTGAATGCAGAATCGGGAGTTATGGTGCCAATCCCCACCTTTCCATCATTTGCTATGAATAATCGCGTGGTATTTGCGGTGATAAGCTTGATGTTCGATCCATTCAATGAAAGATCTTCTCCATATCTCATCTGGTTGAATCCTTCTATGTAGACTGCGTAAGAGAAAGGTATGATCAGGAGTAAGGAGAGTATAAGGAAGACTGCTGATCTTTTGAAATTTGTTTTTTGGTTGGTCATTGTGTCTTTTCTAACATATGGATGCGCCGCCGGCATAATTTTTATATACCGTGGAGCATACTTTACTCTTATGAGAATCGAGATCAGCAAGCACATTGTCACGGATAGTGAAATCTGCCATGGCCAGCCAACCTTCAAGAGAACACGAGTCATGGTAAGCGACGTCATTGAGCTCATCGTAGCTGGAGTTAGCGCTCAAGAGATCATTGCTGATTACTATCCTAGACTCACCCAAACCATGATCAAAGATGCCCTGCAATGGGCGGCCAAGGTAGTAAGCGGAGACCCTCGTGTCAGATACTCTGAAGTTCCTGCTTGATGAAAACATACCAAAACTGCTTAAGCGCTTCTTGAAATCATATGGGCATCTCGCAGTGTTTGAGTCAAAATAATCATCGTCAATAAATACGAAGGTTCCCGTTGATGAAGATGTCGATTTTTCTAGATCGTTTTCATTCTCTAAAGAGCAAGAAACCTTTAAATACGACAAATAACTATTCCCTCTTGGTGATACAATGGCACAATTGCTGGAAAAATCCATGAGGAAACGGCTTGAATTTATCGATAAGGAGTTGCATGTATTGCTCGATGCTCTGCAACCGAAGGAAGCAAGGATATCTCCCCAGGAAATCAGGGAACTGTTGGCCTCAAAGGTCAAAGAAGACTTCGATACCACTAAGTTGATCCGATCAATGCGAAACAAAGAGTATGATGTATGAACTATACGCTCGATACCACTGCACTCATCAAAGGAAGTCTCCCTCCAAGGCGTACCAAGAAAGACGCTATCTTTGAGGAGCAGGCCAGACTGTTCAAGATCGCTTCTGGGATCATCGATGAAATTTTTCAAGGCAAGCATACCCTTTCCATCCCTAACGTGGCTCTTGTTGAAGTAGCTGCTGTCGTATCCAGGCTTACCGGAGATGACGCAGCAGCAAAAAAGACCACTGATTTTGTGCGAGGCCTGGCAACCATGATCAATGAAGAGTCTTTTTGTTCTGAGGCCATTTCTTTGGCGATCATGACCAAGGCCAGTGGCTTTGACAATGTGTTCATCGCTTGCGCAAAAATCACTGCTTCCATGCTCATCACCGATGATAAAAAAATGTTCGAAGCCGCCAAGCGTGCAGGTATCAAGGCGCGGCTTCTGAGAGATATGAAATGATGCACGCTGTTTAGTGAGGTTTTTTAGCCTGGCTTTAGGTATTGCATCTTCTCCGCCCTTTCCCATCCTTGCTTCCTTTTGCTTGTTTTTCATCTGTTTTGTTTTCATGCTCTGGTGACAAGCTTGATATTCGATGTGTTCAATGAGAGGTCTTCTCCATATCTGATCTGGTTGAAGCCTTCGATGTAGACTGCGAAGGAGAATGGAATTATTAGTAGTAAGGACAGCGCTAGGAAGATTGCTGATCTTGTGAAATTATTTTTTTGCCTGTTCATCTTATCTGCTTCACTTTTTGAAAATTATTTTTTTTGATTATTTTTCTGAAGATTTTAATTGCTCATTTGCTTCTTGGAATTTTTTGTTTGATTTTTTTCTCATCTTTTGTTGTTGTTTTTATCTTGAAATCCATATCAATAGGTGTAGATGCTGATGACGATTGCTCCAACGCCTCCAACGCCTCCGGCAGTTGATCCAGCCGCGCCAGCGCCACCGCCAGCGCCGATGCTGTAGTAATACGTTCCAGAGGGGTTTGTAATGAGTTTCTGTGAGTAGCCACCGCCTCCACCACCACCT
>CAZFPU010000093.1:0-8418 GCA_964521145.1 uncultured Methanosarcinales archaeon
GATCAATTTCGCGACTCTGCTTCCTTTCTTGCCCTTTCGCAGGTATATCCTGAAAGTGGATGCGTGGCCTACGATGTGGCCGCCAATTGCAGTCGTTGGATCGCCAAAGAATTGGTCTGGCCTTGACATGACTTGATTGGTCACATAGACGCATACATTGTGCAACTGTGCAAGTTTTGATAGGTCTCGCATGTGCCTGTTGATCTTTTGCTGTCTTTCCGCTAAAGTACCCCTACCGATGAACTCGGCTCGAAAATGCGCTGTGAGCGAATCCACAATGAGCAGTTTCACATCATGCCCTTGTTTCTTGAGAAGATCCTCAACTTTTTCTCCTAAAAGCATCTGATGGTCTGAATTGTAGGCTTTTGCGACCTTAATACTCTTAAGCGCTTCAGTTGAATCCAGTCCAATCCCTTGGGCAAGCTGCTCGATTCTTTCTGGCCGAAAGGTGTTTTCGGTGTCAATATAGACTACTGTTGATCCTGGGTATTTCTTGATGCAGTTTACCGCTAAAATATGGCCAATCTGGGTCTTTCCTGATCCGAATTCGCCAAAGCATTCTGTTAGTGCAGCGGATTCGAAACCACCAGCCATCAATGTATCAAGATTATTGCTGCCTGTTGAGATTCGAAAAACAAGCCCTCTTCTTCTGAGGAGCTCTTCTCCGGACTCAAAACCCATTTCAAGGCTATCTCGCGCTGCTGCGATTAGTTTTTTTGCGGCAGCTTCGGTCATTCCGGTCGCATCAATTAGTTCTCCGGGTGTTGCGACTGCAACAGACATCATATCATTAAAGCCAACCTGCTCTAATTTTTCAATCGTTGCGGGGCCTACTCCCGGTAGATCAGATAGGGTCTTCTCTTTGGATTTTTCTTTTATGTCTTTCATCTCTAGTTTTATTTCCTGCTTGTTTTTCTTGCTTGACTTTGTTGATTCGATCGGTTCTTCGTATATTTGCTCTGTTTCCATTAGGATTTGTTTCATAGGTATCACCATTTGTTTTTTATTCTTTTGTTTATTCTGATATCTGCTCTTTCATGACCAGATATTCGTAGGCCTTTTCTAGAACTAGAGAAGCCTTAGGCAGATCGTTTATTCGTAAGCTCGTGGTATATTGCCACTGGCCTGCCTCGTCTTTGTAGATTCGCTGGAAAGACACCGTATGGTAACTGGTTTGCTGCCCTTCCCTGCTTTTTCCTTGGTTTTGCCAAACGGTCGCTACGACACCGCCTGTCGAGAATTTTTTTTCCGGCAAATTGGTAGCTCCGGTCTGTTGTTGTATCTGTGTTTTCATGGTTTTCATCTCCTTCCTTTCGGGTTTTGTTTCAACTCCAAAGGGCAGGCTTGGGCACCTGCACTCTGAAGGGAGTTTGCATCTTTTGACGCAACGAAATAGAAATTGGTTTGGTTGTTTATATACTCCGTCCGAGGATGTCCAGTGTCCAGTGATGGGGTTTGAGGAGAACTATTACGTCAGAAATAAAGAATCCTTAAGTGCAGGTCCAATGTTAATGAACAATGACTTGGACCAATATCATTAGATAACGTTTAAAAAATACGCTTGATTTCTAATATCAATGGTAACTGAGATACATGGAAGATTGAATTATGATAAAACGCCACATGGTTTGTGGGCTTTGGACATAAAAATCGGAAATGAAATGTTTGCAAAAGCACCAATTTCAACTGCTCTTGGCTATTTTGCGGCGATACCTCAAAACGGTTTTAATACACTTGAGTCTGCAGGACTCATCCAACGAGTGCAGGCTATTGAAGGTTTTTACCCGCCGGTTGGAATTCTTGATAAGTCAGGATATGCTAATGTTGAAGTCATTGGGACTAGCATTGGTACCTTGCAGCAGAAATTGTATCAACAAGTTGCAATAGTCAGATCGCAACATCTAGTTGGTGCGTATCTAGGACTTCCATTCATTATGGATTTTGATGCGACCGAATTTCGTGATAAAGATGGGATATGTAGGGTCAAAACTATCAATGTTTCTGGGTATGATGGAGGGCCTGAACATAACCTTGCTGGATTTCATGGAATAAGGTTAAGGGATACAGAGAAAATCACCGACCGTATCAGATAGTTTAAGATTATTCTAGCAATAAACAATAATAATTACCAATTCTCAAAAAAAAAGAAAAAATAAAAATTTGCTCATACTAAATCTCAATTACCACCATTTGCAGGAATTTAGTCTAAGCCACCAGCTATTTCCCCACCAATTGTGCTGCTTGGGGTCAGTAGGAAGCCTGTTTTGGTTGTTTCCGTAATCTCTCTTGTCCCAGCCATCGTCATGGTCCCAATCATTTTCCCAGTCATTCTCATGATCACCGTCATTGCCATTATCGCTGCACCAGTCGCCGCTATCCCAGTCGCCATCTTCGCACCAGTTTCCATCCTCATCCCAGCCAGCGAAAGCGGTTGTTGAGAGCACCACCATCAATCCAGCAATCAATGCAATCATTGGTTTTAGTTTTTTCATCTTTAGTTCCTCCTGATTATTTTTAATCGGTCCTACAGCTGGCCAATTCAAAATCAAAAAGATGGCCTGATTACCATAAGACTAATAAAATGACGTACGGTTCACCCCCTACCAAACCATTGATAGTAAAGTAACTGTAATTATGGCAAGCGGTTTATTTAAATATGCTCTTTAACCATTTAGTGACAGAAATTTTATTAATTTTTTCGTCCCTAATCATGAAAGACAGGCGTCTTTGTTTTATTTCTTTGAGTCTTAGTAAAGTATCTGCCAGAGCAACCATACGCTTCCAAGCAAAAAAAGCAAGAATAGGAAGTAATCAAAAAATGAATCCGTCCTCACAAAACCTCTTATTTTCCATTCAGAGAATGGATAGAAAATAGCAATGCCAGAAAGTGTCATCATATCTAGAATTAAATGGGAAATATACCCAATAAAAGCTGCCAATGCGATATACCAATTTACAAAATAGAGTGCAATAAAGATCAAAAAAGGAATAAAAAAACTATGAAAAATGGTGCGATGTCCAAAAATGAAATGCAGGGGTAGTGAAAGCAATTTCATTCTTTTTCCAATATATGAATGCGATTCATCGATATCAGGCAATAAGGAGAATAATAGGACAACGCCAATAAAAAACACTTTTTCCTCGATTTTCAGGAAATAGACAAAGAGCAATGAAAGCAACAATGCAAAAGAAAGATGGGTGAAAAACCTCATTGCGACTTGGCAGAAGCAATCGCCGCATTCAACCTGGCAATCTCATCTTGCGGGTCTGGATTTATCGAGACATTGTTTACGGTCAATTCCAATCGATCAAAGAACAGGTTTTTCTTGACGCGACCCTGCATCTTGACTAAAAGACCCAATAAATCTGTCTTCACATCCTCAAAAAGACTTGGATTGTCCTTATACTCCAAAATCACACCCTTGTCTTTGCCAATGAGGCGCTCCATCGCTTCCCTAAAAAATACAGCGCGCATATTTGAGGTGCCATCATCGATAATAACATTCATGACATACGAATAATCAGGATTTTCAATGATCTCATTGCCAAGGTAGTACACACCATCCTTAGCAGTGATTCTTTTGCCGGACTTGGGGTCTACCTCAAAAAAGCGAGGATCGAATACCTGCACGATGGTTCCTAACACTTCAACGGATTGGTCTTCTTCACTTAGTTCCCCGATGCTTTTTCTCTCAGAAACTTTTTCCTTGACAAGGATCTGCTCTCCTGGCGGATTTATGATAAGCCTGCTTTTTTCGTTCATGTGCAATTCAAATGAGTTGTTGTTCTCTCGAACATAGGCTCCTACGATCTTTACGATAGGATTAGAAGTAAGATTGGTGATCGCATCTGCCTGATTGCCCCACATGACCACACGAATGGTTCCAGACTCGTCGCCTAGCACAAAAGAAGCCAGTTTTCCATCCCTATCAGCGCTCTTGAAGGTCTTTAAACCATACGTCTGAAGGACCTTTCCAACCGTTTCAACGTTTCTTAGACCAGGAACGATATTTTTTATCTGCAATTTTCCAGTAGTTGCAGAGCTTGCATCCAAAAGCTTGATCCCAAGCTCATTAGCGACGATATGCGCAGCCCCTTCCTTGCTTATTAAGCCAGAAAGCTGCTTTAATTTTGCATCGATTCTTTCTTGCAATTCCTGCCTAGAAATGGGCGCCTCGTGCGTTATCTTCTCAATGACCTGATCATAAGGCATCTTTATCATGATGAAATTGGGAAGGTTGTTGGTTTATATAGTTTTTTGTTGGGGATTTAAAATTAAGGAATAGATGAATATGCATAACAAGCTAAGATAAGAGCTAGGATATTTAGGCCGCCCCAGCATGGCGGCATCAATAATATCGATATCTTAGTGCACTAGTGCGGTTTACATATGGTCCAAAGGCATTTGTAAAAAATAATTTTGCACTAAGATAAACTTCATTCTGATTTAATCTTTAAGAAAAATTGGCAGTCAAGAAATTGGCATTTGGCTATTTACCGGCACAAAATGCGCATCGAATGCCTTGTAGAATGCCTCGACTTTGGGGTAATACTCAATGGCTTCCTTCTCATTGTTCAAGATGCGTTTTGATTGGCCGTTTGGCAGGATGCCTCCTGCCCCGTCATGGTAGGCTTGAATTATTGTCTTTGGGTCGGTTGGTTTTTTTTGCTTTTCCAGATAGAATTTAATTTTGTGTAGATACAAAGCAGTGATTCGAATCTGCCTCTGGATATTTTTTGGATCATCTGATGTCAGGATATCCTCGTAGATATATTTTGCCATGTCCTCGTTCCTAAAGTAGGTTTTTTTGAGCTCAGTTTCTAGGATGCGATCGTGCGCAAGCAAGCTAGTCAAGACATCCAGAACAGCCCCCTTGAATTGCTGGCCAAGCCCGTGCGCTTTTTTATCCGTTGCGACACCTAAAGATTTTCTTAGATAACTACTTTCAGTTCGCATGACTGCCGCAAGCAACGCACAGTTGATATTTTCTTCCTTTGCTATCGGGCAGATATAATTTGGATCGGTAATCAGGCTTTCTCTTGGTATAAGGTCTTCAGAACGCTTGCCATTATCAAAACTTACTTTCTGATGAAACACTTCAGCTTTAAAGCTGCCATCGATATATTCAAAGCGCATTTCTTTTGAAGGCTCACGATAGACATACCCATCGCTAAGCATCTTCTGCATCTGCGCTTCATAGGTTTTAATCATGTAGGATTCCAATGCTGCCTTGATTGAATCAATGAACTGCTCTTGTTGCTCAGCTGTTTGGATCGCATCTTTTGAAATGATGATCTTGCTTGAAGGCATTGAAGAATAGATCATATCATCAGAGATAGGGGTTGCCTTATTTTTTGATGAGAAGGTATCTGTTCTTTTGAGCTCTTCTGCGAGTAGATTATTTTGCTGAACTATTGGGCTTTTGCTATCGCCTGTTCCAAACGCGAGCGCAGTTGTATCTCCCTGCTCAATTCTTAGAAAGAGCAGATTATAATTCTCCTGATCGATATGCGCTGCAAGATCGCTGGCCTGCTTTGGCGTCTCGCATTTATTGTCTTGTTTTGAAGAGAGTAACACTACGTCGCTCGATAATAGAGCTATTTTTTCTGATAGTTGCTGGGCAAGCGCCAATGCACTGCAATCCGAGTCAATAAGAACCCTATAATCCTTAGCAATATCATCGATGGCGTAATTTGATTTCACCTTTGGATCGAAAGTGAGCGCAAATTTGTATTTTTGGGCATTC
This sequence comes from uncultured Methanosarcinales archaeon, assembly GCA_964521145.1. GTDB lineage: Archaea > Nanobdellota > Nanobdellia > Woesearchaeales > GW2011-AR4 > BS150m-G66. Next base: position 5,748 of record CAZFPU010000093.1, read on the forward strand.
GCATCGGTTTTTTCTTTTACACAGAATCGATATGTTTCTTGCGGAAGGTAAGTGCATGAGCGATCGTATTTTAGGTTATTTGGTTCTGAAATAGTGAGTATTGTTGATTTTTCAAGTATGGCCCCATGGGCATTTATGTTTTCAAGATCGTTTTCTAGGAATATGTCATCAAAAGCTTGCTGGAATTTCTTTTCATTGATCGTTGCTTCAATGAGAACACCACGTTCCTGCTTTTTTATGCTATAGGTTCCCTGCGATGGTTTGTTTTTCTTACACGAACAATCAATATCTGGAGAAAATGCGCAGCTTCTGAAATATTCGACGAATTGGTAAAATGCTTCCTGCTCTGCTGAGTCGCAGAATGGGGCCAATTCGAGCGAGGTTGAACCGAGCAAGTTCTTCTTCTCGTCAATGCATTTTTGGATTTCTGCTTCATTTTTGCAAAGTTCGTAGAGCGCCTGCGATTTTTGGTATAGATTATTCACACTGTTGAAATTATAAGGGATGGTTGAAACAAAGGAGGGGTTAAGGGATACTGTTGCCTTTGCCTTCTCATTTGAGAGTATGGTGCTTTTGATCGTGCTTTGTGTCTTTCCTATCAATAGAGACTGGCCATCCTTGGCGCTCATTTCAATCTGGAAATATATGCCAGAATAATCGAAGGGAAGGTCCTTTCGTTTCTTGAACTCAAGAAACTGCGAATTGAAAATGGCGGTAAATTGCTGGTCAGGACGATAGTCTTTTTTTTGGCAGGAGCCCTGCAAGTTGTTCAGAGTGACGTGATCAAGATAAGGAGTGCATTGGGATGATTCTGATACCAAGTCTTTTTTTAGCAACTCTTTCGTTGCGTTTTCAATGACCGATTGGATGAGGCGATCTGAGACTAGTTGAAGGGTAGGCGCATTTTCAAGAGAGGCTGCAAGCTTGATTGGAATGTCACCGATATCAGGGACCTTTGCCTGGTTTACCGAGTAGATAGCGATGCCGCTCGATGCGATGATAGCCAATATAAGGGCGATCCACATGAGTGTTGCCTGTGATTTTCTATGGCTCATCTTTTACCTCTAGGATAATTCTTAGCGTGACTATTTTTTCAGATGTTGGAAAAGAGTAAGGAATTTCTGATTCGGAAACTGCCTTGACATAGCTTCCAACCAAAACGCCTGTTTCAAGGAGTACTGTGTCTTTTTCCATGACATAGAAGCTCCAGGATGGGAATTTTTTAGAGAAATGTGTGTCTGCTGCTTGCTTGAGTTTTCTAAAATCTTTGGTTAGATATGCTTTTTCAAGTATAGAACCGATTTGTTCATTGCCTTCTTTGCTTTGTATGAAAAAATTAAGGGCTTGGGCGCCTTGCACTCCAGAGAGGGAGATTTGCACCTTGGTTTTTGTCTCTGCTTTTGCTGTGGTACTGCAGCTATAGAACAGAGCCATTCCCATAATGAAGAAAACTATGAAAATGATGACTCCAAGGATCCCTCCAAAAGGAACTCCCGCGCTCTTATGCATCCTGCACCCCGATAGTCAATGTTCCCCGTAGACGCTTGCCACTGTAGATAACATACACATCCTTCGCAAATTCCTGTTTTGGCATCTGCTCTGCCCAATTCTTTGATTTGATGATTTTCTGCTGATTTTCGATTCCAGAAGCCGCAAGCGTTATTGAAAAAGCATATTTGATATCTTTATTTTTGAGGCATGATGCAAATTTTTCTTCAGTTAGCAGCAAGTAATCTATTGAGTTCTGCTCTACCCTTCCTACTTCATTGACATACGCAAAGCAGTTATTGGAAAAAAGAGAAGATAAGGTGAACTCCTCTACTCCTTGTCCTATCTCAACAGTATTGTTGGTAAAATAAACAGCGATATTGGTGACCACGATGATCGAGATGCCAAGCGCTATTATGAACAAAAGAACCATGGGAAGTTCTGTTATTATAGCCTGTCCTTTTCTTGCTCTCATCAGCTCACCGTTATCTGGTTTTTTTCTTTACGGAAAACGATGCCCTTCTTATCAGAAATTTTTCCGCTAACAGCAATGTTACAGTTGAATTGATGATCGCCATATGTCACATCGCTTTTCTTGAGGATGTTTGAGAGCAACTGCGCGGCAATGTTTTGCACAATTACTGTTTGGTCTGTAATCTCGAGAATTTTCCCCTTAAGATCGAGCTGATACGTGAATTCGACATCATAAGGGCTTGCGCACAATGTATTAATGACTAAAGCGGTTTCTCTGGCGAGTGCTTCCTTGAGCGCTACCTCCCTCCCGCTATATTCTAGCATTACTTTGACGATGAAAAAACTTGAGATGACGCCAATAAGCACGAGAATGACGCCAATGAGAGCGATGTTCGTGTCTTCCATGTTTTATTAAAAATAAGAGCTAGATTTTCTGGGCAGGTATGATACATGAATCGATTTTTAAGTTTGTTTTTTGATGCTGCAGTATTTTCCCGCTGCATACGCCAATAACAGTGCCTGTTTGTTCCACCGTAAAATAATTAAGATTGTCAGCCTGTTGCAAAGAGTCTACACCTTGGACCCCATAGGCATAGAAAAATCCTCCGCTGCCAGACTGTTGCTGCACGGTCTCAAAAGGCATGGTGTTTTGTTCATTTTGAGTTGCGCTAGAAAATTGATCGCCCATTTGTTTTGTAAAAGTCTTGCA
>CAZFPU010000094.1:0-8383 GCA_964521145.1 uncultured Methanosarcinales archaeon
GATTGATGTCATAAAATTAGTAGAGGAATTGGAAAATAAGACTGAAAAGATGAAAAAACCGATCCATATCGCGGTCATGGGATGCGCGGTCAATGGTCCTGGCGAAAGCAAGAAAGCAGATATTGGCATTGTCGGTGGTGCAGGAGATACGAATCTACTGTATAGGAATGGACAGATCGTTGGCAAGATCCCTCATGGCAAGATTTCTGAGACTTTGATTGCAGAAGTTGAGAGGATTGTCAGGGAGAATTAAGGAGGTGATTTTTTTATACTATTTATTTCTTCTTTTCATTGTAATTATTGACAATATACTCTAGTTCATTCTTGGATAAATAATTTAATGGGTTTCCCAAAGAAAGATTATCTTTTGCTTTTTTGCATATAACTTCGTAGTGCCCGCAGAATCGTGCGATTTCATCCCACGTATGTTTTCCATCCTTATTGTAATCTATATGGCTTAGAACCTGTTTCATTAATTCATCTCTGTATCGGCCTTCTTGTATTGCCTGTGCAAAGATTCTTCGTTGTTCTAGAGGATTGAGTGTCTGAGTAAGAATAGAACTCCCCACATATGCAGTCGTGCCCAAGATAATACCCACGCATGCAATTGCAAAACTAAAATTCTTCAATAGTTTTTTGGGGGTGGCATCTTCTAAGTTTAGTGGCGGCATTTTATCTCATTTTATTTGAAACACTCATGAATGCTATCCCAGTTCCATTTTGAGTTGATATGGTCGTGATTTTCCATAGGGAACGTTATATTTTTCTAGGAGTTTTTCCTGTTCTTTTAGAAATGGTGTTGCTTCAATATGAGGGAATTTTATAAGAATACTCCCCCTAAAAGAACGATAACCATTATATCCCAATATGGTGTTAACTACTCCAAAGATAGCACCCGTATACGCAATCCAACGGAGCGCCTCGTGTAAAGTGTGTTCTTGTTTTTCCATCGCAAAATACAAAAGACCACCATAAACAGCGCCTTGAATTATCCCGCTTATAAGTCCGATTTTCGTGTCTCGTTTCCTCATATTTTCATATTGAATAGTGTATGTCCCATACAAACCATTTGTTTCTTTGATCAACTCTTCTAGGCCTGATTGATGAGCAGCGCTGCGTAATCGTCCATAGGTAACCGTCTCCTGGAATTCTTGTTTCCCCATAAAATTAGGAGTGGTTTTACAGGATAAATACTTCTGTGGCAAAATAATTCCCATAAAATTTATAATAGCTGAATCCATTCCCGTTCCATGAATGCACACGCAGCTCTGGAACGGGTCGGTCTTAACCCAAAAGAGCGCACCATCTACATCTCCCTTCTTGAGCTCAATTTGGCAAAAGCAAGCAGCATTGCGCAAAAGGCAAAGATCGAGCGCAGGACAACCTACGAAATATTGAATCGACTTAAATCAAAAGGCTTTGTTTCCATCATTAACAAAAAAGGCATAGCGCACTTCAAGGCAGAACATCCAAAAAAGATCCTTGAGTTTATGAAAGAAACAGAGCGATTATATCAAAACGCGCTTCCTTCACTTACAGAACTGATGCAGCATCCAGACGAAGAGCTAAAAATAGACATCTTAAGCGGAAAAGAAGGTCTGCGCACCTTATTTGAAGATATTTTGGATTCAAAAATGGAATTGCTTAATTTCGGCGGTTTTTCACGATTCGATAAAACAGATATTGTGCTCTGGAAGCAGTTTTTACGCGATAGGCAACTGCAAAAGATGAGAGAAAAAGTGATATATTTTGAAGGAGAAAAAGAGCTCACCATACAAAAAGGAGTGTATAAGAAGATACAACAAGAGCCCTTTCCAACGAGCGTGGCGATCTATGGGGATAAAATCGCCATAACCATCTTTTCAAAAGATACCTATTCAATAATAAGGATCGATAACAAGGATTTTGCAGATTCCTACAAGAAGTATTTTTGGCATTACTGGAAGATTGCAAGGTAATTCATTTAAAGGCTGCCAGCTAACCAATCGAAAGCAAATGAAAAACATATCGATCTTAGGAAGCAGCGGCTCAATTGGAACCCAGGCACTAGAAGTGATAAAAGCACATCCAAAAGAATTCAGAGCGGTCGCATTAAGCACAAATTCCAATATAGCGGTTCTAAAAAAGCAGATCAAAGATTTCAAACCGCAAATAGCCGCGGTATTTGACGAAAATAAAGCAAAAGAGCTTGCAAAGCAGGTTTCAATCCAAATTCTAAGCGGTCTTAATGGCATAAAGAAGATCGCAGCCTATGAAAAGGCAGATACGGTAGTGAATGCATTGGTTGGTTCTATTGGCATTGAACCGACAATGGAAGCGATCAAAGCAAAAAAGAACATAGCCTTGGCAAATAAAGAAACATTGGTCGCGGCCGGCTCAATTGTTATGAGAGAAGCGAAAAAAAATAACGTCTCCATCATGCCAATCGATTCTGAGCACAGCGCATTATTTCAATGTCTAGTTGGCGAAGATAGGAAAAATATCAAAAAAATGATCCTTACGGCTTCAGGCGGACCCTTTCGCAATTATTCAAAAAAAGAGCTGGAGAAAGTAACGCTGCAAAAAGCACTATCTCATCCCACCTGGAAGATGGGAAGCAAGATCACCATTGACAGTGCCACGCTGATGAACAAGGGCTTTGAAGTCATTGAAGCGCATTGGCTCTATGACATTGCCTACGAGAAGATAGATGTTGTCATTCATCCTCAAAGCATCATTCATTCGATGGTTGAATTTGTTGATGGTTCGATAAAGGCGCAGCTTTCCTTGCCCAATATGAAAATGCCCATACAATATGCCTTGTCGTATCCAAACCGACTTGCCTTAAGCGTTGAATCATTGGATCTTGCAAAAATAAGACAACTGACTTTTGAAAAACAAAACAATGGCTTGTTTCCTTGCCTTGGATATGCCTATGAAGCAGGGAAAAAAGAAGGTACGATGGGTGCTGTTCTCAATGCCGCCAATGAAGTTGCAGTGCAGGCATTCTTGGATAAGAAAATACCATTTACTTCCATTCCAATCATAATAAAGAAAGCTATGGATGATCATACAGTAATAAAAAACCCAACGCTATCCCAGGTCGTAAGCATCGATAAAAAAACAAAGGAAGAGGCAAAAAAATCCATAGAAACAAAAAGAAGATCATGAACACAGCAATAATCGTCGCAGGGGGGAAAGGAAAGCGCATGAAAAAGCGCGAGAATAAGCTGTTTTTGCTCTTGAACAAAGACCCAATTATCTTCCATACACTCTCCATCTTTGAGAATGCCAAAAATATCAATCAGATAGTATTGGTGATAAACCCAGATGATGAGAAAAAATTCAGAAGCGTTGCGAAAAAATTTCCTAAGGTAAAGACCATTATTGAGGGAGGCGAAGAGCGCCAGGATTCAGTATACAATGGATTCAAGGCAATAAAAAAGGCTGACAATGAGGATATAATCTTGATCCACAACGCGGCCAACCCATTCGTCAATGATGATATAATCAATAATACGATAAAGGAAGCGAAAAAAATAGGTGCCGCTGCTGTTGGGTTTCCTGCAAAAGATACCATAAAAGTCGTCGAAAATGGACTCGTAAAGCAGTCAATTGATAGAAAGATGATCTGGCAGGCGCAGACGCCACAGGCAGCAAAATATTTTCTTCTCAAAAAAGCATTTGAAATAGCAAAACGCGATGGATTTCAGGGAACCGATGATATGTCCTTAATTGAGCACATGCATGGCCAGGTCAAGATGGTGTATTGTGATCGCTCGAATTTCAAGATAACCGACCAATATGATCTTTCGTATATGAATAAAATGGTGCTTGCGTCATTGGTAGGAATTGGGCAGGATAGCCATCAATTCGTTGAGAAAAAACCATTGGTGTTGGGCAGTGTCATAATAACCAAAGAATACGGCTTCAAGGCAAATTCAGATGGTGATGTGATCGTGCATGCCCTATTCAATGCGATCAGTTCCGCTCTGGGAATGAAATCGCTTGGTTTTTACGCCGATAAGATGTTTGCGCAGGGAATTACTGATAGCAAAAAATACCTTGCATTCATTTTAGAGAAGATGGATAATAAAAACCTAAAGATTGGAAACCTAGCCATCATGCTTGAAGGCAAGAAACCAAAGATCGATGAGCACAGCGATAAGATCCAAGAGAATCTTGCGAAAATATTGAAGATAAAAAAAGAGCAGGTGGGCGTCGCAGCGACTTCAGGCGAAGAGTTGAGTTCTTTTGGGAAGGGAGAAGGCATGCAGTGCTTTTGCGTGGTTACATTGAGACAACGTTCTTAGGGCGCTGACCCGATTGGGGAACATATCCTGGCGCGAGATAAGACATGAAGTTCACGTGCTCTTCACGATATCCGGGGCGCATTTTTCCTTCAGTTCTATATTTCGTATCAAATGCCCAGTAATCCTCATGCCATCTTTTTATGCCCACAATGTCGGGAGTAATCGTCAGCACATAATTGATGTGCTCTAAGCGTGCTGGCCTATTCCCATTGAGCAGTGTTTTTCCGTATTCGATCATTTTTGGGGCTGCTTTGTTTCCTCGTTTATTCTTATCAACAGTTATATCAACTAAGGTCAATACATTCGCATATTCTGGGTGAGGCCTCCAGTTTCCATTATGAGTAAGACCCCTGTAATCTTTGAATTCGGCTTCAAGCATCTGTGCAACCCGGTATGCTTTTTGTTGGTGGTCTCCCTTAAGTGCATCAAGCCCTTCAAGGCGCACTGCCTGTGTTTCTAGAATTCCAACTAATGATTCGTTTTCATATGCTCCTACCAATACAGAACGACTAGAAAGCCTATGTTCGATGTGAGCAGGGGTTGTCACAAAAAAATCCCCCCATTCATCATTGAGAATACGAACAATGGTGTCAATATCCCCGCCTGAAATGTCTTGAGGTATGATTCGCGCAACTGCCTCAGTACTATTGCGAAGCTGCATGGAAGTAAAAAAAGCGAGGGATTTTATAAAACTTACCTTGAAATCCCAAAGCCCAAAGAAACAAAATCCTTCCTATAACCACTTACCCATAGTCAATAAACCTTTTAACCTATTGGCAACATTAATATATAACTTAGTAATTGGGGGTACATGCTAATACAAAGTTATGCGAAGGTAAATCTCTATCTGCGCATAGGAAAGAAGCTCAAATCTGGCTATCATAATATCCAATCCTTGATGCAGCTCGTGCAGATCCATGATAATCTTACCTTTGAAAAACTCCCTTCTGATGAAGTAAAGGTGGCAAGCAATAATCGCGATCTTAGTGATGAAAATAATCTCGCGCACAAGGCAGCCTTGATGCTCAAGGCCCAATACAAGGTAAAAAAGGGCATTCGAATCTACGTTGAAAAGAACATTCCGATCTCGGCAGGCTTAGGAGGTGGAAGTTCCAATGCGGCCCATACCCTTGTAGTCCTAAATAAGCTCTGGGGGCTTAAGATCCCGCAAAACAAGCTAATAGATATGGCAGCAAAGATAGGTTCTGATGTCCCTTTCTTCATCCATGGAAAAACAGCAGTGGTTGAAGGCTTTGGAGAAAAGATAATGCCGCTCACCAAATCAAATTCACTCAATGTTGTCCTAGTGAACCCAGGGATCAAAGTGTCCACAACGGATGCATACAAATGGTTTGATAAGAACAAGACAAAGATAGAATGCAAGGCAAAACTAAAAGATCTTACCCAGGCAATCGAGCGAAAGGATTTCAAGGCAATATCAAGAAATCTGCATAATGACTTTGAATCGATCATAGAAAAGAAGCATCCGATCATAAGAGAGATCAAGACCAATTTCAGAAGATTCGATGCGCTCAATTCAGTCTTGGTTGGCTCTGGCCCAACCGTCCTTGGCCTTTTTGAGAGCATTTACACCGCACGAGAAGCGTATTTCAAGCTCAAGGACCTCTACCCGTTCGTCTATTTGACAAAAACTTTTTAAGTGTTCTTTCGTTCTTTTCGACAGCAAGGTTTAGATTAAGTTTGAAGTGTTTAGTATCATCAGGTCGAGCCTTGCGATAATAGAAGAGAGTGTGTTGCGGGGGTTGTCCCTCAGCTGAAAAATCAGCTGGCACTTTAGGCGATTTCGCTTCGCTCAATCACCTTGGGGTCGACCAAAGGGAGTGCCCCTCTTTCCCAGGGTAGATACGCTGATTGACAGGCGAGAAGATACTAAACACTCCAAACAGTGAAAAAACACAGCAAAATGGAAATCCTAGTAGCAAAACACGCCGGCTTTTGTTTCGGAGTAAAGAGAGCTATAGATATCGCACAGGAAGTCGCGCAAAAAAACAAGGGCAAAGAGATCTATGTCTTTGGACAACTAGTGCACAATGAGCGCGTCATCGATGATCTGCAAAAAAAAGGCATAATCTTTGCCGATTCGATCGCTGATATTCCTCAAAATGCAATTACTGTACTGCGAGCGCATGGAGAGCCTGGAACAACCTATGCGCAGCTGCAGGAAAAACACATTGTAAAAAATAGCAATCTCAACGACGCTACCTGTCCTTTGGTCACCCTAGTGCACAACGTCGCCATCAAATTAAAGCAAAATGGGTATGAAGTCGTCCTCTTTGGTAAGAAAGACCATCCAGAGGGAATTGGGATACGTTATCATCTCAAAGGAGAAGATACCTTCTTCATAGAAAAATCAACGCAAGGAAAACAATTTATCGACTACGTCTCAAAGCATAATCTTCCAAAGGTCGCCATAATCTCTCAGACAACAATGTCAGTGTCTGGGTATAAGGAGCTAATTGAAAGCATCAACACTCTTTCAGATAGAAAATTCGAAGAGGCGCATCTGAGCCTAAGCAATCTCTCAAAGCCCTATATTTTTGTCGATACCATCTGCAACCCAACAAAACAAAGGCAATCAGGGACTGAAGAGATAGCAAAGCAGGCTGATATCATGATAATAATTGGAGGATTGAACTCAAGCAACTCAAAAGAACTTGCGGCGAAAGCAAAATCATTTGGTGTTGAGACGCATTTCATTCAGGACGCTAGCCAATTGGAAAAAAAATGGTTCACAGGCAAGGAAAAAATAGGGGTAAGCGCCGGCGCTTCGACTCCAGACATAACTATCAATGAAGTTGTTTCAAGGATAAAGGAGATACGCCAATAATCCCATGTTCAAATCGATTCTAAAGACATATCAAAAAAAAATTGATGCTACGCTGCACACGTTCTTTGAAAATAAAATAAAGGAGATTGAAGATCCATTTTTGCGACTTAACTATGGTTATGCGCAGGAATTTGTGATGCGACCAGGAAAGCGAATTAGACCCATTTCTTCACTTATTGCCTATGATAGCTACAAAGGCGATGAAAAATCTAGTTTTTTGCAGGCAAGCATTGCTCCGGAACTATTTCATGCCTCCTCATTAGCGCATGATGATATCATGGATGAGGATTTTAGCAGAAGAAACAAGCCAACGCTGCATATCCTTTCAAAAAACTGGCATCAGAATAGGTTTGGAAAGAAAACAAGGCAAGGGAATCTCTTTACCAGCGAATCAAATAGGTTCGGGACTTCGATGGCAATCATGCATGGCAACATCATCTATTCGCTCGCATTCGATAGTATCTATGATTCAAAGCTTGATGAAAAAGTAAAGCTGCAATCGATCAAGCTACTTAACAACGCCTATCGAAGAACAAACGAAGGGCAGATGCTTGATATTTTGCTGCCATGCGCAAAAAACGCAACCATAACACAGTATGAAAGGATGGCTTTGGGAAAAACAGCAGAGCCCTTTGCCGCTGCTGTTTGTTTTGGAGCCTTAGCTGCGCACGCAAATAAGCAACAGATTGATTCACTTCAAAGGTATGCGCTACGCGTTGGGCTTGCCTTCCAGCTTTATGACGATATCTTGGACCTGCAGCCAAAAAAATGAAGAGCGCAGGGCAGCGACATCAAAAAAGGAATGAAAACCATGATACTTCTGCATGCACTGGAAAAGGCAAAGGATGCTGATAGGAAAAAATTGCTTGATTTGTTGGATTCAAATAATAGACGCTCCTCAGACATTGAGGGAATAATTGCTCTATTTAGGAAAACAGGAAGCATTGCCTTCGTCGAAAAAAAAGCAAAATCACTAGTTGAGGAAGCAAAAAAAGAGCTAAGAAAATGCAATGTGGAGAAGAATTGCTTCCATTTCTTTGAAGAATTAGCCGATTATGTGATCTTGAGGGAGCAATAGATTTGAAGGCTGCATTTATTCGTATCTCATGCGAGTTTTTCAGATAATTCTCGCTATCGCTCGGGTTAGCGCCTTCTCGCATTCACTGTTTTCATTGATGATCGACGTGCTAAAAATGCTCGACCTTTGTGGCGCTAACCTTCAATTATTCGAAAAACTCCATCT
>CAZFPU010000095.1:0-8301 GCA_964521145.1 uncultured Methanosarcinales archaeon
CGTATCCATTATCTTGTTTGCTATCTGCATAGATCTTCGATTATGAGAATCCCGAACGGGACTTATGTGGAATTCATGTCCTTTTATCTTTATCATGGTAAAATACAAATCAGAAAATTTGTAATTAAGTTAGAATCTATTATTCATTTATAAATGTTGAGATGTGTGATGGTTTTTTGGATACAGTAATCCAGTCATTATCATTAGGCGAGGCCGGAGCGCACTGAGTCAGCTTCTCGCGAAGTCTGACACGCGAGTGCGGCATTCACTTCGCTCAACCCCGTGGCAAGGGACTAAGCGCAGCGCATGTCCCTGATAGTGCCAGCTGATATTTCAGCTGAGCGGAGGCCTCGCACTAAATATTGCCGAAGGCAGAATGAATTATTGGCCAAGATCTTTCAAGGCTAGACCTTAAGCCTCTAACCTGCAATTACCCAAAAACCCAATCCAGGATATTTTCTCAAATTCCCCAATGCACTCTAGGAACATCGCTCATCGCAGAGTAGATATGCACCTGCAAGCCTCTGCAGGTCTTGCCAAATTTTGTGCCCAGTGTCTCGATATGCTTTGCTCCAACCGGAACGATGGCATCCACCTTGTTTTCATGTGCAACTTTGGCCACATATTTTGCATTTGGCTCAAGGAACGAATCCCTCCAATCAACGACCACATCATCGGCGAATTTCCATTGGTTCGATGGCAGAAAAGGGTTTGTCACATACTTATCAATGGCATCAAAATCAGGCTGATCCTGCTTTGGAAGCAGATGCGCCTCTTTGGTCATCTCCACACTTAATGCGTAGAAAAGTCCTCTCCAAGGAAGGTTGTTTGTGGTCATATCAGTTATCTCCATGAAGCCGCCCAATATATCGCGTCGCTCTAAAGAAGCAGTGCTTTTCTTATAGCGATCGATCGCATCATAGAACGTGCGAACGCATGAATGCAATTTCTTCTCTCTAAGCGCTTCCCAGGCATTTTGCATGGTCGGGGATTCGTAAAGGTGATTGAGTAGCTGCACCGAAAGCATGGGCATCTGTTCTCGATCATCAACCGTGTGCACGCCATACCCAATCAGAGTATCGGTATAGGTATTTGCAAGATCATGCTCTATACCAAAGATAAATCCCTTGGGAAGTTTCATCAAACCAGCATAGATGCTTTCCCGCGATTCATCGCGAACGACACCTTCAAGACCAAGTGCGATCTCTTTTTTGCTTGCCCGCGCCATGAGCAGCGATTGCCAGGTAAGGTATTCTATAGAATCATGATCTGTTCCAACCAAAATAAGCTTGTTTGTCATTACAACCTATTCACTTCGCTAAGCAAGAACAATTTCATGTTGCTGCGCTTTTCTGATTTGCCTCGCCCAAAAGGAATTTCATTCAATAACGTCAGATCGGGGTGCTGGATATGCGATATCTTATCGGTTAGGAAGAAATTAAGCCTTCCTTCCTCAATTGCCCGATCAAGCGCTGCACGACTACAGATGCCTGCCTGCGTTACATACATTCGCGCGGCTTCAATGGATGCGATATAGGCCTTGGGGTCCTCGCTTTCAATTTTTTTGTCAGACACTGGATTGTATTCAAGCCTTCTCTTGTTATCACTTCTCACCCAGAGGTCCTTTCTTTTGCTCTTCCTCATGATATAGGGAGATTTGTTGATCATGTCTGTGCGCGCCTGCATTGTCTTGGCAAGATCGGGCGTAAGCTCCATCCCATCCCGATTGCACATCGTATATTCATTCACTTTCTCGATAAGGCTCAGCGGGTTGTAAGAAGATGTCTCAAGAATGATAGGGGCAACTATTTTGGTAAGTCCTTCTGTTTCTATGCGTCTCCACGTTGCATCCCTGCGAGAATATTCCTGGAATAGAGGGTATTGGGCAGTCTTGTATACCATATCAAGAAGGAGTCAAAATCGTGTTATAAATTTTACTACTCAAAAGGACTAGAAAAAAAGAGCATTTAAGCGTTATAAAATCTGTTGCCATAGCTGTTAAGCAGGCGCTAGAAGAATAGAATGAAAGTTAATCTGCTAAGAATCCTTTTCTTTTTCCTTATCCTTATCTTTTTTCTGATCTTTCTCTTTCTTTAGTTTCTCGATGACATCTTTTCTTTGTTCACGGCCTTTCTTTCTCCATTTCCTTGTCTTCCACCAAACGAGCAACCCAACGATCACCCAAAACACGACCCAACCCCACGGGATTGGATGTCTTTGTAAGAAAGGCAACTCCTCAGGAGCTTTCAGAGGCTTTTCCCAGGGAGCCTCAACTACAGCAGAAGATGCGCTAAAAGAGACTGAATCAAGTATCTTCTTCATTTCAGTCTTGCCAGTACTTAAAAGCTTGGGATCACCAGACATCGTTATCAGATAAACCGTATTCTCATATGGCCTTCTCTCAAAAATATAGAAAATATCCTTGCCAACAATAATGGCCTCATAATTTGAGCCATTCTGCTCGCTTTCAACCTTAGCTCCAATATCAGCGGCGAATTGATACGTGTCGATAAAACGACCGGTAGAAGCGCGAACCTCCAAAAACAATCCATTCTTGGTAAAGGCCTGCCTATTTGAGTACTGATCAGAAATGTTCCAGCCATGAGCATCAAAGACGATATTGCCCTGCTGGTAGGCATACGCAAAGCAAGAAAGAAAGCATAGCATCACTATTCCAATCAATAAGTTCTTGCTCATTAGTCGCCCTTCGTATACTTGGTAACCCAGCTAGCTACCCATCCCATCAATCTTTCCCTAAATCCGCCTGAGATCGTTATTGCACCCGAAGTCCAGGCTTGCTTGAGATTCATTTGATTATTCATAAGAGCCAAAAAGGTATCCTTATCCATGGAGACTACATAATCTGCCGGGCTTACGCTCCCAATATTCGCATCGACCACATTGTAGCTATCTAACATGACCCAAGCCTTAAATTCCTTATTCTTACCATCATAATCGCCAAGATCAGGGACTACGATCTGTATCCTATTCTTATTGCCTACGATCATATTGTCTAGGAACGCGTATTTTCCCCTCCCCCCAATATCACCGAGCATTTTGTTTATGAATCCAGTATCTTTATTTTCCTTTTTCATCTCTTCTTTGTATGCTTCTCCATACTCTTGTGATTGTGATTCAGCTGAAGCAGCGCGCATCTTGACTCCTGCAAGATTTGAATCAGCAGTCCATTTGATCTTCTCAACCCATTGCTTATCTCTGGTATCGTGATTTATTTCTTCGACAATAGCCATCATTTTAGAAGCGGTTTCGGGAGTTCCTGCCATCACCATATGGCCTGCATTCACCGTCTCGGATTTTTTAGCGCTTGCCCATTCAAAGCCTTTTTTATGCACGGTCTCATCGCCTTCCTTGGAATTCACTTGAGTGAATCTTCGAACGCTAAATTTAAAGGGAAGCGTAACATCCATCATTTGCATGCCGACCCTTACCCTCTCACCCGTAGGATACGTATTAGGAGATGTATACAATTCATCAGTAACGGTAAAACTTTGCGTCGTCAATTGGCCATCGCCATGGATTATTTCCACCCGAATCGATGGATCGGTTTGAAAGGTATCGAATTTCTTTCTGAAATTGACGGTTTCCTTATAGATATCCTTGCTTAATCCAGTATATTTACTCTCTAATTCTTTAGTAACAGCAGCTGGATCATGGATTCCCCGGGCATGAAGGTCAGCAAACACTGGACCAGGAATATGCTGTGCCCGCTGATAATTGATCCCTTTTAGGAACGTATCATCAAGGCTCATCGATTGACCATTCATGGTTGCAAAAGGATGATTTGGACTCAAATGAAAGATACCCGGCCAATTATGACCGATCTCCCAAACATGAGGAATAGAGATCAAAGGTCCTGCTCCAAAATTATAGCCCTCGGTCAATGACTCAAAACCGCGCGGAGCGCCATTAAGCGGACCAGATAATAGTATCACTGCCCGAATCTTGTCGGGATTTTGCGTGGCATACATCTTTGCCTGCAGGCTTCCCATGCTATGCGCAACCAATATGACTTTTTTCGAATGAGTATTCTTAAGGACATCCTTTACCTTCGCATCAAGAAGAGGGATCTGATATTCCGTTGACCTTCTAAAATCATAGGCATGATCAAAATAGGCTTGACGAAGATAGCTTGTTTCGCCATACTGTCCATTGAACTTATAGATGGTTTTATCCATCTGGGCATAGAATGGCTGGTAGATGTCTGAACCCCAAGTCTTTCGCAGAACGGCAGTAGCCTTTATTTTCGATCCTTCGATCTCAGGACTCTTCCCATCGTCAAGAAACGCAAGCTCATTGCGCCCTTCCTGTGGATTTCCCGGCCATAATTCATCAGAGGTAGTATATCGATTGTCGTCTTCTAAAATGGATCCCATGACTCCAGGGATGAAGATGATCGGAGAATGATACTCGGCTTCTGCCTGGTAGCCAGGTTCAACCAGAAAGAATGCATTCGCAGGAATGACAAGAAGAACGAATATCAGTATCGCTATATACCCCCTCATGCATTGCATGCATTCGAATCATTATATAAATATTTGGATTGATTAGTATTGGTAAGCCTTCATCTGTTAAGTGACTGCTGGTAAGAAATGGCTGTTGTTTTTTCCCTTCTGAAAGTGGAAAAGTATTAATAAGAATGATGCATAAATTACCATTATGAATAAATCATTTTTGAAGAAATTTAAAATAAAGTCCCTCAAGGAAATTCCCCATGTCAAAGACAGAGTTGCCAAAGAAAAAGATATGAAGGAAGGGAGAGCGGTTTTCTATCTACCCAAAGAGGATGGGGCAAATCCTTCAAAATCAAAAAAAATGAATATTCCCTGCTTTGCGTATCAGAAAAGGAAAACTCCTATAATCATTGTTCAAGCTGAAAGAACTTCTCAAGGGGTAGTTTTAGGGGTTAGATATACCGATGGCTCTATCGGGATATGTATGCTTGATGAGGTAGAATTGCTTTAAGTCATCCGTTAGTTACCAGCCGATACTTACAGCCAAAGATTAATCAATACCTGATTGATTGGCTTTTGGGAAAATTCTTGAACTTCGGCCCCACTGCCCATTATCACTAGGCGAGGCCGCAACGCAATGAGTCAGCTTCTCGCGAAGTCTGGCACGAGATAACCGAACACTCACTTCGTTCGTGTCTCCGAGTGCGGCATTCGCTTCGCTCAACTCCGTGACAAGAGACTAAGCAGCGCATGTCCCTGATAGTGCCAGTTGCTATTTCAGCTGAGCGAAGGCCTCGCACTAAATTTCAAGGAGCATAATTGTTTTCAGACACATGCTATTTCTCAAATTTCTGACTGCCAGTATAGGTTTGTTTGAATGACCAAGAAAACAAAAAATCTATTCAATACGCATCTTCGCGATAGTATCTCTTATCTCAATTGCCTTCTCAAAATTCAGATTCTCAGCCGCCCTTCTCATCTCAGCTTCCAAATTAACCAAAGTGTCATGCAGATCTTTTTTAGACATGTGTTTGAACCCCTTGATCTCGCGCGTCTTCTCAAGAATGGCTTTCTTCACGGTCTTAGGAGTAATCTTATGCTTTCTATTGAATTCCTCTTGGTATTTTCTCCTGTACTGCGTTATCTTTACTGCGGCCTCAATTGATTTGGTATACTTGTCGGCATACATAATGACCCGGCCATGTACATTTCGAGCCGCCCTCCCGATAGTCTGAATCAAGGAAGTCTCATTTCTAAGAAATCCTTCCTTATCAGCATCGAGAATAGCAACCAAGGATACTTCAGGAAGATCAAGCCCCTCACGCAATAAATTGATCCCAACCAAAACATCAAAATCGCCGGCACGAAGTGAGCGGATTATCTCAATTCTATCCAGACTATCGATATCAGAATGCAGATACCGAACACGGATCTCATTGGAAGATAAAAACTCGGTCAGATCCTCTGCCATCTTCTTAGTCAAAGTAGTTATCAAGACGCGATCCCCGGCTGAAACCGTTTTTTTGATTTCAGACAATAGATCCTTGATCTGACTAGTACTGGGCCGTACTTCAACAACTGGGTCTATGAGTCCAGTAGGACGAACGATCAATTCAACGATCTGCTCAGAATTCTGCCGCTCATACTCTGCCGGAGTCGCAGAAACAAAGATAGCATGCCTAAAATAGCGCTCGAACTCATGGAATTTCAAAGGCCGGTTATCAAAAGCTGAGGGCAATCGAAAACCAAAATCGACCAGATTCTTTTTCCTAGAATAATCACCGGCATACATGCCCCGCGACTGAGGAATGCTCTGATGGCTCTCATCAATTATCAATAAGAAATCCTTGGGAAAATAGTCAAGCAGGATGAAAGGAGGTTCCCCTGGGTTTCTTCCATCAAAATGCCTTGAATAATTCTCAATACCCGTGCAATAGCCCATCTCTTTTATCATCTCAAGATCATACTTGACGCGTTTTTCAAGGCGATGTCTTTCAAGATCAGGCAAGCTAGGAAGATGCTCGTCTAGTTCGTTTGAGATGCTAACCAAAGCCTTCTGTTGTTTTTCCAAAGGGACCACGAATTGTTTTGCAGCAAAGAGCTCAACTGTATCCATAGGGGCGATCACTTCGCCAGTTATCCTATCGATCTCAGATATCCTATCAATTGAATCCCCGAATAATTCAATACGTATCGCATGGTCATCATAAGCAGGCAAGACATCGATCACATCGCCACGCAGTCGAAACGTGCCGGCATTCAGGTCTATTCCACGCTCATACTGCATCTCGATTAATTTCTGCAAAAGAGCATCGCGCGTTGTTTTCTGCCCTTTCACAAGCTGAATGCTTATTTCCTTGAAATCCTCAGGATTTCCAATGCCATAGATGCATGAAATGGAAGCGACAACGATCACATCATCTCTTGAAAGCAAGGAAGCGACAGCCTTAAGCCGCATCTTTTCGATCTGCTCATTGACCGATGAATCCTTTTCGATATACGTGTCCGTTGTAGGCAGATACGATTCAGGCTGGTAATAGTCAAAATAGGAGATGAAATACTCGACTCGATTCTCAGGAAAGTATGATTTCAATTCCTGATAGAGTTGAGCAGCCAAGGTCTTGTTATGCGCAAGGATCAATGTTGGCTTCTGCACGTTCTGAATAACATTTGCCATTACAAACGTCTTTCCAGAGCCGGTGATGCCAAGCAAGGTCTGCCTTGGATGTTTAGCGTATCCACTGGATAGTTTCTCGATTGCTTCTGATTGCCCTCCTGCGGGCTTAAATGGTGCTTTTAGCTTGAAAGGCATAGAAAAAAGAGTAAGAAAATTGTATTAATAAAAGTTGGCATATGGGGATTCCAGCGTAAACTATTTTTTTCGAAATTAGTGTACGCACAAATATTGCCTCTTGAGTGATTTATAGCCGTCCATTTGTACGCACAACAAAAATCAAAGAAATCAAAGATCTAATCAATCAAGCGTTGGGTTGTACACTTCGAAAGTATTCAAATTTACGAAATCATCATTGCCGCCAACAACATAGATCAGACCATTGTGTACTGCTGCGGCGGGACCTTGTCTTGCCGTTGGCATTTGGGTCTTTTCTTCAAAAGTTTTCGTCTGGGTATCGAAAGCATACACTTTGTTTGACATGGCATTTAGTCCAAAATCCTTTCCGCCTATAAGGTAGATGTTGCTGCCAATGACCGCAATGGCTGGAGATGCAAGCTTTCTTGGAGTCTTTACCGAAAGCGTATTCCATGAGTTTGTAGTAGTGTCATATACGTCAATCACATCATAAGTCACTATCTCATTTGGCGCAGCTCCCGATTTATCCTGTCCAGAAAATACATAGATCTTGTTTCCAACCGCTGCGATCGCATGTAGCTGCCTATTTCGTGGCATGGGAGATTTTGTTTCCCACGTGTTGGTTTGGATGTTGTAAACCTGATTTGCATTCGTGCCGGCATTTGGCCCAAAAGTAGGAGCGCCCCCCATGACGTAGATTTTGCCATTTACCTGCACCGCTGTATCAAAATCATTCGACCAAATGAGGTCTCTTGAAGCGCTTGTATTCCAGCTGCAACCGGAAGCTGAGCAGACCGATTGGATAGAATATACATCGCATGAGTTAGGGGTACCTGAGCATCCCGTGAAATTCTGGCCGCTAGGACAAACTACAGGAGGAGTCGCAAAGTTTTCTGGAGCAGTATCAGTGTTTGGCTGTTGCTCTATTGGATTTGATTCATCCTGATCGGTTGCCGCCAGTAGTTCAAATGCATCGCATGAGTTGACGTTAAGGGCGCCAAGTCTAATGTAAAAATC
>CAZFPU010000096.1:0-8274 GCA_964521145.1 uncultured Methanosarcinales archaeon
CAACTCCAACCGAAGAGCTGGTGAATAAGAATGCCGATGATCTTGCTGAGTATGCAAAGATCTGCCAAGATCATGGGATAGTCCCAATTGTGGAACCCGAAGTTCTTATCGATGGCACGCATTCTATCGATCTGTGTGAAGAAGTGACGCTGCGCGTGCAGACTGCTCTTTTCAAAGCGCTAAAAGTGCATGAAGTCGATCTCCAATATATGATCCTAAAGCCAAGCATGGTGATTTCAGGAAAAGAAGCGAAGGATAGAGCCGATAGGAAGGAAGTTGCCAAAAGGACACTGAAGGTTCTTAAGAAATGCGTTCCTAAGGAAGTCCCTTCAATAAATTTCCTATCAGGAGGACAATCCCCCGTTGAAGCGACCGAGCATTTGAATGAGATGCATAATCTGGGTGAACAATTGCCATGGAATCTGTCATTTTCGTATGCTCGCGCGTTGCAGGAGCCAGCACTTGATGCCTGGAAAGGGCAGGATACCAATGTGAAGGCAGCACAGCAGGCTTTCATGAAGCGTGCTAAACTGAATGGGTTGGCGTCTCAGGGAAAGTACAAATCATCAATGGAATAAATTAATGCAAGGATTAGCATCATCAGGTCGAGCCTTGCGAATTTAGGAGCGAGTGTGTTGCGGGGGTTGACCCTCAGCTTCCCACCAAGTCTGGCAGGTGTGTGCGGCATTCACTTCGTTCAGCCCCTCGGTTACAAGGGGATTGAGCGTAGCGAAATCACATGTCGGTGTCAACGAACGATGTCGTTGCGGGGCAGCCACACCTTATTTGAAAACAATGATAGGCGAGAAGATACTAATCCTTGCATGGCAAGATAGTAAAGATATGGACAATCAAAATAATAACGCCTTCGGCAAATTTTAGTGCGAAGCCTACGCTTCTGTACTCCATTGCGCTTCGGCTTCGCGATTTATAATAAAATACAGCAACAAATGTATAATCAATTTGAAAATTTAGATTTATTGGGTGGAAAATAATGACAGTAAAGGTCGGCTTAGTGGGATATGGAACGATTGGAAAAAGAGTAGCTGACGCGGTAGCCTTGCAAAAAGACATGAAATTAGTTGGCATTACCGCACACACATACAATTACAAGATGGAACTTGCCAAAAGGAAAGGGTTTTCTATCTATTCTATGGATGGTGTTGAGGATTTTGAAAAGAATGGCATTGAAATTGCAGGTTCAGTCACTAACTTATTTGATGATGTGGATATTGTTGTTGATTGCACCCCTCGAAAGATCGGTCTTGAGAACAAGCAAAATTATTACCTTCCTAAAAAGTTAAAGGCGATCTTCCAGGGTGGAGAGAAAGCATCCACTGCCGATGTGAGCTTTGTTGCGCAGTGTAATTATGACAAGGCTATTGATAAGGATTTTATTCGGGTGGTAAGCTGCAATACTACGGGGCTTTGCAGGACGCTTGATCCAATCCATAAGGAGTTTGGAATCGATAGCGTGCACGCAACTATGGTACGAAGAGCCGCTGATCCATGGGATATCTACCATGGTCCAATCAACGCTATTGTGCCGGTGCTCGAATTGCCCTCGCACCATGGTCCTGACGTTCAGACCGTGTTGCCTCATGTGAATATCTTCACGACCGCGATGAGTGTCCCTACAACACTTATGCATCTGCATTCAGTTATTGTTGATCTGAAAAGAGAAACTTCAGTTGCCGCTGTCCTGGATCTGATGCGCCATACTACCCGAGTAAAAGTAGTTAGGAATGCAGAGCACGTGCGATCAACCGCTGAAATAATGGAGATGGCAAAGGACCTTGGAAGGCCACGAGGCGATATGTTTGAGATCTGCGTGTGGGAAGAAGGTGTAGGTGTCAAGGGAAAGAAATTATTCTATCTGCAGGCAGTGCATCAGGAATCTGACGTCGTCTTGGAGAATGTGGATGCTATTCGGGCTGCTACAGGGTTCAAAGATGGGAAGAAAAGCATTGAGATGACGAATTTGAGTTTGCAGGTTAATGGATTTTAGAGATTTAGAAAAATCAAATCTTTTTAATTTGTTACTGGTTCTTGATTACACTGAATTGTGAATGAAGCATATGATTCTTAATGCCGCTTAGAAGGGTCAGATCAGTATACGTTCGCGAGCCTCGCCTGGTTCATTATGCTTTGAATTTGTGTGCGGAAATGTAACATACTTGGGCAAAACAACTGAAGATAGTAGCATAGCAAAACCCCGAAATTTGGCCCTTATAGGACTTGTTCTATTCTGTTCTAAAATGTCCTAAGTCCCATTTATATCCTGTTCCTCCCTATTCAGATCATGTTTGGGGTGGCTCCATAATTTCGCCGTCAAAGAGAATAACTCTGCAACCCAAGGCTTTGCCAAGCAAAGCCGAGCGGCAGAAATTAGAGGAGTGGTGGGTGGTCCTGCCTGTGCAAGCAGGACCTCGATGTCCCCTTTTTTTGCTTGAAAGATTAACCGGTATGTGACAGCTAAAGTTTAAAAAGCGAAAAACCAAAAACAAGGTACATGAAGAAGTGGATTTTGGCAATAATGGCAGTTTTACTCTCTTCGATAGCTTATGCTATAGGATATGACGTTATAGTTGTGGATAAAGGGCAAGCCTTGGTGGTTGCCAGCATAGAGGGGAGTGGTTTGCATACCCTGCCTTTGCCAGAAGATGTGATAGATGTCGAGGTGGAAGGCGCTCTCTATCTTATAAAGGACCACCATCTCGAGATCTCAATTGGATCGACCAAAAAAGCGCTGGTCGCGTATAAAACCGATGAGCTTACCACCAAGGATAAAGATCAATGGAATTTTACCATGGCGCTTCCTAAGGGGTCGGATGTAACAGTAAATTTGCCTGAAAGCGCCATAATCAAAAGCACGGTGCCTGAGGCGCTTATTGAAAGCGGCCAATATAAAACCGTTGCCTGGCAAGATCAGGATGGGCAAATAAGTATTGCCTATTCCTTTGCCCAGGATAATGATTTTCCCATCACCGGAAATGCGGTAGCAGAGCAAGGTTCTGGTACCCCCAAAACGTTTCTTTGGGCATTGGTCCTGGTGCTTGGGGCTACGCTGCTCTTTGTTGGAAGCAGATTGATTATCAAATACAAGAAACCAGAGCAGATAGCTGTTGTTCAAACAGTGCAGACTCCTTTGGAGAATGGCACCTCGATAAAAAATCCACTTCCTGCGCGATCTGAGAAGGAGACGGTGCTAAAAACATTGTCTGAGAACGAGCTCAATGTGGTAAAGTTGCTTATGAACAATCAAGGGGGAATGAGGCGAAATATCCTCGAAAAAGAGAGCACGATGGCAAAATCAAGCCTTGCAAGTACTTTATATAATTTAGAAAGAAAAAATATCGTGATTGTAAATAAGACCTATGCGGTTCATTTTGTTCAACTAACAGAATGGTTTTCAAAACTATGAAACGACTAATAATTACGATCATTGGCTTGCTGCTCATAGCTACTGCCATAGCCCTTCCAGATAATCTTGGCTTTGAAAATGGCATGGATCTTTGGCAAACTTCCTACACCAGCACCGGAATAAACTATACATCCAATGCCTCTGACATTTGGCATTCTGAGGGGGATGCATCGGTACACATGGGGGGCGGCATTATCAATGCCACCACAGGCAATAGCGCATCCATCAACCACCTATCACACCTAATCAACATAGGTGACCAAGTGTGCGTGGATGTGAATAGTGACGAACCGATGATGACGACGAGACTTAGGTCTGATGTGATTGGATTTGGCCAGCTAATCCAAAGCGGAGAGACTTTTGATATATGTGCCATTTCCGCAAGCTCTGGCTTACTTGATCTTATCATTGAAGGTACAATGGAAGTTGGATGCGTAGATTGCCTGACAAACGTGTATCTGGATAACATCAGGATCTATTCCTGCACTGATAACAATTTGAATAACAGTGAAACCGATGTTGATTGCGGCGGTCCATTTTGTGATGCGTGTGGTAATGGAAAGAGCTGTATCGTGGATTCGGATTGTGAGAGTGGCTTGTGCAGTGGAGATACTTGTTCATCGAATGAGCAGTCTCAAAGCAGCGGCGGTTCAGGCGGAACGAGCAGCAGTACCATTACCGACTACATTTCAGTCAGAAAAGAAGATTATACAAGCAAGGAAGAGGTTGAAAAAAGCATCGATCAATTGAACATGCTATACAGTGGCACCTTGAGCGCTCAGCAGAAAAAGATCTTTGAGCAAAAGCTGGAGGCACTTGAGGCACTATTAGCATCGTTTGATGAGACTGTTTTAGAAGAGCAAACAGTGGAGAAGGAAGAAGCAGAGCTTGATTTGATACGAAGCGATCTAGAGCTTGCTGAAGGAGTTAGTTTGAGTGAGGAAACGGCAGAATTGCTGCTTTCGATAAAAAACACGGATGAGCAAAACTATGATGATATTGCAGATATAGTAAAAGACGCTCCTGATGAGCAAAAAGAAGTCCTCATTGAGGAGTTAGCCGATATGGATCCTGATTTTACCAGGCAGCTGAACAATCAAGACAACACAAAAGAACAGATACGCAATTACGCCCGCAGTGTCAAGCAGGGTGTGAAAAGCAAGGAATCTATTCTAAATGATGGTGTGATTGGAGAAATCTTCAGCGGCGAGAGAAGTTTGGATGATATTCTTTCTTCGTTAAATAGTCTTGATTTTGTTTTGGTTTCTTGATATTGTCGAGTGCTTTGGCCATTTAGTGGCTATAAAGTGACCTCCTCCCCGCCCTAAAGGGATGGGACTTCCCGATTAATTAAAAAAAGTACAACATGACTTGCTCTCCAATGTACTTAGTTATTGGGTCCAAGCCATTGCGCCAAACTGCCACCCAATGAAATCGTATATGGTTTTTTTTAATAAGCGACCTGAAGGTCGGGGGTTTAAACCCCTAGTGCACTAAGAAAGCAATGATCACAAGGTTTTAGTCCCTAAGTCTTCAAAAAATCTTAGTAAATACCCATCTGGATCCTGAACAAGAAATTGCTTGTGTCCAACTTTTCTGTTATTTTTTCTATACCATTTTTCTTCAGATTCTACAAATAGTTTAACTTCGTTTTTTCTCAGTTTTTTCAATAAACTCTCAACATTTTCTACTTTGATTTGAAAGTTGATTCCTCTACCGAGCGGATATTCGAACTGCCCCGTTCTCCAAGTGCGTCCTTTATCAATTAAGTCAATCATAATTTGAGCCTTTCCAAGGCAAAGAAATGCAAACCCCCTCTTCTTTTCTCTGATAGGCGATTTTGAATCCTAAAATCTTCGTATAAAAATTAATAGATGAATTATAATTGGAGACGTAAAGCTCTGGAACTAAAGCATTGGATTTCATATTGAAAATTCTCTGATTCACTTATTTAAAAATCCTCCTTAGAATTTGAGTTTTTATTCAATCAGTAACCCTACACAATAACTCGGCTTTGCTTCGGGTTAGCATCTTCTCGGATTCAATTATTTCTCACAGGATCGACGTCCCCGTAAATGCCTATAGCGTTTTTCATGAGGGACTTCCCCTTGTCGATTTATCTGTAATATCTTCGATGTATGCTAACCCATTTTGTCAAAGCCGTGGGAGGATCATAAAATTGTTGATACTCAATAATTCATTGCCGGGAGTAGGCAAGTCCCTTCGTT
Source organism: uncultured Methanosarcinales archaeon (assembly GCA_964521145.1). Lineage (GTDB taxonomy): Archaea > Nanobdellota > Nanobdellia > Woesearchaeales > GW2011-AR4 > BS150m-G66. Next base: position 5,653 of record CAZFPU010000096.1, read on the forward strand.
TCCATTTGTTGTTTTAACGTGGTTTTAGTGCTTAATACCATCAATTCCGCCAATTCCTTTGCTGATTCTAAATCTAAACACCTCCCCATCTGCGTCTGAAATCGATATGATAATACAACCCTATAATGAAAGAATGTTCCTTCTTCCCATACCCAAGCATACACTGCATCAGCACATTTAAATCTCCAAACTTCATCATGCCGTTTTATCCAAAAAGCTTCTTTGAACATCTTTACCTCCCTTATCCTAAAATTAATCCCGCTAGCAGATGTCATTCTTTTGGTTGCTTGCGCATTATATTGAACAGTTTAGCATTAAAACTTTCTTTAGGTAGCAACCTTAGAACCCTAAGCCAGACGATATACAACAAGATCGCCCACAGGAATATGAATATCTGGCCTATGGTATCATGGACAAAGATCATGGCCTGCGGTGAAATCAACACGCCAGTAATTATGCTCAAAAGCAAGCGCAGCACATTTCCTATCAAAAGCAAAGGCAGCAATAAAAGCGATGAGACCTTATGTTTAAAAGAAATTACCGGCAGCACATGAATCGTGAAGATAAACACAAGTAAAATCACTATTCCACTGCATTCTGCCGATATTTGCACGGGATTAAAACCATCGATGAGCAACATGCTGCCCATATGCACCACCTGGTAGCCAAACAAAGTGAGTATCAAGGTGACAGAGCCCGTGGCAAACTCAGGAAATGGATGGAAGGAAGGAAATTCCAAGAGCAAATAGACAAAAACGCTTCCAAACACCGCTATGTAATATGCAAGTTCTTTCTTGTTCATCGAGTCCCCCAATTAGTTGTCTTTAGCGTGCAAAGCGCATAGAGCCGTGCTGGTATCAAAAAAAATACGTGCAGTATCGAATAAATTGGAAAGAGTAGCAGATTTGCATCGCGAGTCCGCATAAACGAATACGTAGTGCGTAAAAACGATATTCCGGTCAGCATGATCACATATTGAATCAAATAGAGCGGACTCTCAAAAGCGCTCCTATACAAGCTGTAGGCGAGCGTTCCCATGAGCAAAAAGGGAAGAACCGTCTGTATAGTAAGGTCATAGATCGTGTACGGATGAAAATGCCTTGGCTTATCCACATAAAATTTGATCGTCCAAAGCAACTCACGATAAAAGCTCTTGTTCCATCTCACTTGTTGCTTGAAAAATTGCCTGAGCTTTGAGGGAACGCCAGTTATGGCATGAGCCTTGGGCTCGAATTTTACTGAATATCCCTCATTGAGCACCAGATTGGTCAGATGGCGATCATCGCCATAGGTGCACTCCATTCCTAGGAAGCGCTGCGACGTATATTTGCCCTTGATCGATCGGATTATTCTAGAGCGATACGCGGCAAGAGGGCCCGAGCAGCAAAGCACCACCCCAAAGAGGCTTTGCGCTGCCCTCTCCTGGTTGAACGCGGCAAAATAGCGGCCATCGATGAGCTTGGGTAAAAGGCCCTGGCTTCGAATCGCACGCACATTGCCAGTAACTGCACCGATCTTAGGATCCTTGAATTTTTGCACTAATTGCAGAAGGCAATCCTCAGCCAAGATAGTATCGCTATCAATGGTCACGATGAGTTCAACACCACTATCGATGTAGTCAAAACCGATTTTCTGCACGTTGCGCTTGCCTACATTCTTTTCAGATTCCAGAGGTATAAAGTTCTCAATGTCATTGAAATCCTGCACTACTTTCCAAAAAGCGCTCTTATCTTTGCTCCCATCGTCTACTAGCACAACTTGCACGTCAGGATATTTTTGATCCAAAACTGATTGCACGCACTTGCGCAGGTCCACGTATTCTTCATTATAAGATGCGATGACCACCGCAACCGAAGGGTTGAAACAATGATCAATAACATCTTTGTAATGGCGCAAAAATTCCATATGGGCTAGGTTGATCTGGGTGAAAAGATGCGTAAGCGCAACCAGACCATAGCCTGCTACCAGCGTGTCAATCAGCGGCATAGGGCCCTACCTTCGCACATACAGAGATGCGCCAACCATAGCCAACGCAAGCAGCCCAAGAGTCGTCAAAAACACCGGAACGTGTATCACGTTTGAGGTTGCCATCCTTGAATTTCTCGCCTTGGCAGTTGCAAAGACAGGAGCGCTATTTTCGTCCCTTTCAACGGCAAAGATCACGTGCTTGGTCTCATTTGGCGCTATTCGCAAAATCCTTTTTTCCTTGGACTCTGGCCATACGTTCCATGTTGCAGGCAAGTCCTCGAGTCTTATTCTAGTGTCGCGCGCAGGCTTTTTTCCTACATTGGTCACTAACACTTCAAATAGAAACACGTCGTTTTGTTCATGATACTCATCTCTGGTATCAAGTTCGATGAATAATTGCGTGGCAGGAGAGTTCGAATACATAGCCCCATAATTTGACCCCTGAATTGCTGAACTATCATCCTGCATTGCTTCTTTGAGGTCATCAGTGACTTCAATATCCGCAAAAGCCACTCCAATGCTCACTAAAAATATTGCCAGAACTGGCACAACTAGGTTCTTCATTCTCACCACCCTTGAGATTTTATCTCTACAACCCTAATTGTGCGATGTTGGGGATACCATGAGAGTATTTAATTATTTATTACCATTTTA
>CAZFPU010000097.1:0-8264 GCA_964521145.1 uncultured Methanosarcinales archaeon
GTGAGCGTTTAGAAACTTCGCATTTTTAGCGACTAAAGATTTTCAAAAAAAGAGTGATAGTAAAACTGGTTTTCAACAATGCTTTTAGAATTCCAAAACCTTGCGGCGCTGTTCTTTATTGTTGTTCTATCGGTGGTACTCTACTTAAAAAGAGAAAAACTGACAGTGCATGGCTCTTTCCCTTACTTTTATTTCTCGATGTATAAGACCCAACTAGGAATTTCTTTTATGCAGTCTTTGGCAAAAAAATGGAATAAAACGCTCAAGGTCTTGGGCTATATTGGGATTGCCGCTGGATTTTTAGGCATGGTCGCTATCTGTGCAGCGCTGATCCATAATCTATTCGTATTATTCACAAGACCAGAGGCAGTCCCAGGAGTTGGACTAGTATTGCCATTCAAAGCAAAAGGGGTCTTTTACGTTCCCTTCTTCTATTGGATAATCTCGATCTTTGTCATCGCAGTCGTCCATGAGGTGGCGCACGGCGTGATCTCAAAGGCGCACAAAATCAAGGTAAAGACAAGCGGCTTTGCGTTTTTGGGAACAAGCTACATGATAGGAGGCATTGCGATCATCCTTTTCGCGTTGTATGCCAAGATGAAGAGCACAAGCCTAGACCTTGCTTCTGGTTTTACCCAATTCAACCCACTGCAGTATAGCTTCGATGCGTGGATCTTGATCGGACTGGTATTTGTTGTCATTTCATTTATTCGCAATTTCCCGCTTCCAATAATTCCTGCCGCGTTTGTCGAGCCTGATGAGAAAGTGCTCAAAAAAAGACCTATGAAAGAGCAACTGAGCGTGTTTGCCGCAGGGCCATTTTCTAATGTTTTGCTCGGTCTTATTTTCCTTGGATTGTCATTTGCATTGGTTCCTTTTGCGCAAAATGTGTTCTTGCCCGATGGGATCGGTATCGCTGGGTTTCTAGAAGACAAAGAGTATGCGGTGAAGACTTCTGGCATTGAGATTGGCGATATGATTCGCAAGGCAGACAACATGCCCATCCTTTCTGCAAAAAATCTATCTGATGCAATATACAAAAGAAAGCCTGGAGAGAATATAATCTTGGAGACCAATAAAGATATCTACACAGTCGAGCTCTCTCAAAATCCGGCCAATGAATCGCTTGCCTATCTTGGCATCCAAATAGACCAAAAAAGAAGATTAAATCCAGACGTTGAGCAAAAATTCGGGTCCTGGCTTCCTAATATCTTCATCTGGCTACTTGGCCTGATCTATTGGCTCTTTATCCTAAATATCGGCATTGGCCTATTCAACCTGGTCCCCATGGGTCCGCTCGATGGCGGAAGAATGATCCAACTTGTGTTCCTCAATTATTTCGGGGAGCAAAAAGGCAATAAGATCTGGTATTATCTGAGCATGGTATTGCTTGGGCTTATCCTGATAAATATCTTGTATGCATTCATCGCCTAGTGCCTCCCTGTTTTCGATCTATTGATTGTAAGTTTCATTACTCTCGCTGTTCTTTCTTTCATAGTTTTGTGTTTTGTTTTGGTCCCGGCCAAGTATTGGCTTCGCTTTGGTTTGGTCCATTAGTACAACCCATTTGACTACTCTGATCTTTTTACGAACGATAATTGAAATAGGACAAACAGGCAATTAAAATAAAAACACTTAATAAAAGAGCAGCATCAAATAATTTAAATGGTGGGAATCGTTACAGCGCAACAAATTAATGGATGGGATAGGGTCAACGCACATGATTGACATAATCCTAATCGAGCCAAAGACCCAAAAAAACCTAGGAGCTGCAGCCCGCTCAATGAAGAACTTCGGCTTCTCAAATCTTGTCTTAATTGATCCTAAATGTAAGATCGGCATCGAGGCAAGAAAAGTAGCAAAGCACGCCCAGGAAATCCTCAAGAAAGCGAAGACAAAAGATAAAAAATACCTCAAGCGCTATGATTGTCTCATTGGGACTACGGCAATTTTAGGAAGGGCATACAATCTGCCAAGAAATCCAATGACCCCAAAGGAATGTGCGCAGAAAATAGCGCAAGTGAACCCAAAAACGAAGATCGGCCTTATAATCGGCAGGGAAAATTCAGGCCTAACTAATGAGGAGATCGAGCAATGCGATATGTTAGTGCATATTCCAGCCTCAAAGATCTATCCCACAATGAATGTAAGCCATGCTCTTTCAATTTTTTTGTATGAGTTCTTTATTGCGATGAATGCAGAACATACTAGCTCGCATATCGTGCAGGCAAGCAGCAAAGAAAAGGACGTATTATTGAAATACATCGATGATGTGATCGATGTGACTGATTTTCAAACCCCTGAAAAAAAAGAGACGCAGAGAAAAGTGTGGAAAAGAATAGTTGGGAAGGCTTTGCTTACAAAAAAAGAGGCGTATGCTATTATGGGGTTCTTTCGGCAGCTTATAAGGAAATGAGTCAAAAGGTTTATTAAGCGATTTTCTCAGTGAAAGAATGTATGTTTAAAAGAGGGCAGATAGCGTTTTTTGTAATTCTAGGGATAGTGCTTGTTAGTGTTGCAAGTCTTATTTTTTTCTCCGGATCAATAAGGAAAAATCTTCCCGCCGCAGGTTTTGCAAAAACGGATTTTGATCTTGTGAAGGAAAGCATAGACCTGTGCATGAATGATGTTGTTGAGAGATATCTATTCCTTTTTTTGGCGCAAGGAGGGTCATTCTCCTTAAGTCTTGATGAGGGAAGCATAACAATACCAGTCAAAGTATTCTATCAAGAAGGGAATAGTTATGTGCCAACACTTGAGAGTCTTGAATACGATTTTTCTAACGTCGTCTTCAACACGATACCCTATTGCCTGAGCCAGCCATTTCCCGAGTTTGAAATAACGGCAAGCGAACCAATTGTTTCTGTTGATCTTAAGCACAGAGCGGCAGTGGTCGATGTTGAATATGACATTGAAATTAAATCACAAAGAAAACAAGAGACTCAGCGCATCAAACGGTTCTCATTTAGTTACTCGATTGAAGTATCTAAATATCTGGATATTTCGCGATCCATAGTTGCCGATATACAAAGAGATCCGGATTGGATCGATATGGAAGCACTAGGAAGGTATCCTCTTACTATTAGTGTAGAGCCAAAATCGACTGAGTTCTATGTGTATACTTTGGAAGACACATTCGATGAAGGAAAACCCCTTATGTTTCGTTTTGGGGTGCTGCATGAGGAGGTTTCAAGAAACGAGCAGCCCTATTTTGTGAATCTTAAGGATACTTACGCAATAAGAGCAGGCAAATCATTGAGCCAGGATATCAACGCCATTGACCCTGACACCGATGTGCTCTATTATTCGATGAGTTCTGACATGCCTAGTGCTGCAATTGATGGCATAACAGGCCTTCTCACATTCAAGACAAGCATTAAAGACATAGGAAACCATACGTTGGAAATTTACGCTGATGATGGAAAAGGAAAATGGGACAAAAGAACAGTGACGATCATCGTAACGCCTTGAGAAAACCATTGGTTTTTCTTATTGTGCTGTTTCTTGTGCCCATTGTATGCTCTCAGCCAACTGATCCCGATAAATTGAGGGAGTGGACGTTAAATCAGGATAATGCCAAACATGACAACTATGTAAAGTCAGTCGTTGCCTTGGCAGAATCAGGGAAATTAAGCGATGCAGACATCGCTTCCATCATGAACAGCGATAAGATTGCGCCAGATAAAAAGGTGGAGCTGCTTGATCTTGCGCAAAATCCACAAGTGAAAACAAAGTTGTTTTTGGCGATATCAGAAGATTCTCAGAAAATAGCCTTGTTTTCTCAGATGAAAGACAAAACGCAGCAGCATGAGCTGCTCAGGGCTTTGACGCTTGATTCCTCAAAAAAGCCGATCTATGACCATTACAATATCCTCAATAAGATCATGCTCTCAAATATTGACGCAGGTATCAAAAAGAAATTCTTTGGGTTATCGAGTGAGGAAAATGGGATCGATCTTCACAAGCTGGAGAGTTCGTTCCTTACTTTTATCAAATCAAGAGAAGGTGGCTCAATAGATCTGGCCATTAAGAATGCGAAAGGATTTGTTGGTCACATTAAGTTTAAGTTTGATGAGCAAGGAGGAGCGTATTTACAGAATGGGGAAACCTCTTTGCATATCGGTTCGATTTCTGGGTTCAAAGTTACTACAACACCGGCAGGTTTCGAAATAGTACCAAACGCACAGAAACAGAAATACGATATTTCAGGAGGTGAACTGGTAAAAGAAGGGAATATATTTTTTTTGAAAGGGAAAACGCAAACATTTGCGTTGGGGTCGTTTTTGACTGCTCATCCACAAGCGGATCAAAATGTGGATCAGCCCCGCTTTAAATTCTCCATGAGCAGCGTGAAGGATGTGCTTACTATCGAAGATCGATCTTCCTGCAATGCGCAAGGATGCGCCAAGGTGCGATTTTACAAGGACCCCAATGCCCATGATGAGAAGAGCAGGATAGAATATATTGACGGCAAATTCGTGGTCGATTATTATGATAAGAACTACAACGAGCATGTCTTTACCAAAAAAGTGGTGCTAGAACTTCAGGCAGGAGGAGAGACCGATGTTATCATTTCTCGCGAAATAGTCAATAGGAAAGGAGAAATAATCCCAAGAGATCGGCTACAGATACTCAATATCAAAGGAGATACTATACTTAACTTTTATGATGTGGATGGAAAGCAGGTTGCTGGCCTCCAGCGCGTCCTTCTCTTTAAGGAAGCAGCATACAACTACAAGTACGACGAGATAAAAGAGAAATTTTTCGAATCGATCTACAATGGAGTTGGTACAACATCAGCAAAAGCCGATTATGAGGTAGGTAAACGGGTCGTGCATGAATTTGACTCTAGAGGAAAGCTCGCGTTCTATTATACGGGCAAATCAAGAATTGAAAAAGATTCTGGCACAGACACTTTTGATTCATATTCAAAATTCGTTACACCCGGTACTCTAGGAGATTACCTTTATCACAAGAGTTCTTTGATTCCTGGGTTTGGTCCATCCGAGAATGAGATAGTTGAATTCAAAAAAAGAGATTTGATAAACGTGGTATTGGTGCATCAAAGTCTTGATAAGGCGAATCCTCAACTTTGGCTAAGGGCCGATTACGCCGATGGTACCACAGAACCAGTAAAATTAAAGACAAATGCGATTGAAGACAATAAATTATTGGAAACGAGTTTGGCAAACATAATTAACACCGATCTTGTGCTTGAGATTAAGACGGTACAGTACAGAATTCCCCCAGGAACGATTCCTTATCTTGGAGGAATAGGAGCGACTGAAACTCTGAAAATAGTGCCAAAAGTGTACCATTTTGCTCCAGAGAGCAGCGCGCAGACCATACCAGGTGCAGCTCCCGATACTTACGAGATTGTGCCCGAGATACCATACACAAAGAAGGACCATTATGCAATATTTACAAGACCTCCTTTTTCTGACATCGAATGGCAGAGGGATTCTGAAGGCAATTTGGTTCAGACAGCGCTTTTGAGTTTTGGCGGAAGAAGAGTAATATTAGGCCAAAAAGAAGAGATAATGACCGAAGGCAGAGTTTCTGGCTTCCTCTACACTAATGTCATTGATGCCCAAACAGGAGTGGAGGTAAAAAGCACTCCAAGATTTGGGGGTTTCGTCGATCTACATGAGAGGCTTATGCAATCCGTTGGCTTCAAGGCAGATCCCGACAATCCTAACCTTATGGTTCCCTCGAATCGATTAGGAAGGGGATACATAGCAAAGTTGGCTGATCCAGAAATGTTCTTTTTTCAGCCAGCTGAAGTCATTGCTGCCAAAGAAACGGGCAAGGAAACATCGCAAAAGGGAATTGGATTTGATGCATTAGTGCACTTTGAGCGCGTTGGAAAGGAAACAAACATAGTATCGCTCTATATATCAAAAGACCAACAAAAAGCTACGTTGGAGCAAGGGCAAGTAAGAGTGCAGGAGGTTGATGCAGCAAATGTTGCCAAAGACTACGATGGAACGATAATGGGCCACCTGCTAAGCTTGAGCAATAAGGCAGGCTCATGGAGATATAAAGGAGAAGAAGCTGTATTCAAGCTAGGAGGCATTGTAGACGCCTATCGCCCAGATCTACGATTTTCATTTCAAGATGGAAATATGGAAATCAAGGGGGAAAGTGCAATCGATCTTAAGGATAATGTGAAATTTGGGCCTTGGTTTCAGCTAAAGCAAGATTCCCAAGTTGAGAAACCACTCGAATTTTCTTATTCATCAAAAGGCACTGAAAGTATACAGTTCAATATGCGTTCTGTTGCAAAGGTTATGGATACTGACATTCCAGTTACTATGGAGTTGAAGTCGGTCGGCTCAGCGACCTTATTTGGTTTTTCAGGAGAAACTCTTTCTCCAGACCAAGAAAAGATAAAGGCAAAGGGAAGCGGGGAATTTGAAGTAGGACCAGATGGGAAAACGAGGCTTGTTCTTGGGGTAAAGGTCATGGACGCAAGCGAGACTAATTTCAACTTGAATGCCTATCTTCTCCCCAGAGCTGGAGGCATGCAGATATATTCAGAAGAAGATAATCAAGGGATTTTGTTAACTAAAAAAATCGAAGGCAAAGAGAAAAAAATCATGGAGGCAAGCAAAGTCAATGGCATATTGAGAGTTGGAGAGGCGGGCACCGAAACGTTTGAGATAGAAGGCTTGGATGCCAAAACGCTTAAGATGCTTGGTGTCGGATTAAAAGGAACCGGCCTTGATATTGACGTCAACAATATCCGAGCCCAAAAGGTTGTGGCAACTCCCGCGGCAATATTCTTACAAGGAGTAGATATTGAAGGTACCGGAACTATTTCGTATAAGGGAAAGCCGATCATCAGCGTACATCGAATCAATGACTTGAACGCGAACATAAGGTATAATTACGATGAAGATACTAAAATTAATACGGTGAATATTAATGACATATACGCTGCAAATGCAAAAGTAAAGACCATAAATGTAGGTGATATCCTCGGGGCATACGCAAAGCTGGCAGCTGCTGATGGTAGCGTAGAACTCTCAGGCTTTAGCGGTCTTAGCGAAGTCGAATTCAATAACGAGAAAATAAATCTTCGGGGGTCGATCGATACCGGCGCAGTATATCGTGATGCAAAAAACAATCAGCTGGTCAATCTAAATAGGGTGACTGCAGTAGCTCTTATAGATAATGATATGATCAATGCGCAATTGGACCTAAAAAAACCAAACGTGAATATTCCTGACCTTTTTGTTGGAACAGCTGAGGGCCTGCAATTGAGTGTTAATGCAAGAAGAGACACCTTTGATATCCCCTCATCTTTAGGACAATTGCTATCAAGCGAGCGATTTGTAAAAGGCGGCATAATAACAACGGCAAATACGCTTGCGATTGATCTTTCACAGAATGAACCAGGAGAATGGAATGTGCATGCAGAAACCGATTCAATGCAATTTAGGACAAAAAGAGGAGTCCCCATTGAAATAAAAGGAATTCTGTCTGCAAATATTGATCAAAGCGCTGCCTATTTGGAGCACTTCGATGGACAGATCCAAAGAGGAGATGTTCGAATCACCGGGCAACATCTTACCAGCGATGAATACAGGCCGTTTATAGACGAGAAAAACAATAAGATCATTGTGTACAATAAAGGTCGCAACGGTGCATTTACGGAGCGATTTGTGATCGATGCGAAGAGCCTTGATTTGAGCGTTGATTTTAACACGTTCAATGTTATAGGTGGAGCAGAATTTGAAGCATTGGTAAAGGATGCCCCGATAAAATCAGCAAAAGGAACCATCCACGCGCTTTTTGATCCTTTTACGGCTACCATTGATGCTCAAGGAAAATCAACTTTTAAGGTAAATGAAGCATTGGCAAAAGTAGGGATTGTTGATGAAAGCGGAACAACTCCAGAAATAGCTTACAATATAGTGCTCAAGGAAGACGGTAAGTTTGGTGCAGTGGTTGGTCCTCAGAAGATAAACGTGAAAGATTTTACTGTTGAAGTAGCAGGTGCGGGTTTTTATTTGGACTTCACCAACCGAAACCCATTGGTTGAAAAAGCCATTTTGGCTAAGGAATACTCAACAAGAGACGTAAATACCAAGTACCCTGATGTTGAAATTGTCCAAACCATACTCAAAAAGTTAGGCAACGATCCAGGGGATATTGATGGTTACTATGGTCCTGACACAAAAAGCGCATTGGTCTCATTCCAAAAGACGAGCAATTTGCCGGCCACCGGAATTTTGAATCAAAAGACGATGGATGCCCTC
>CAZFPU010000098.1:0-6784 GCA_964521145.1 uncultured Methanosarcinales archaeon
GATTATGAGATCCTCTAATTTCGAGCCCTGCTTGCTAAAAAGCCCCCAGTGCTTTGCCGATAGGAACCGGTTCTCAGCCGCATCTTTTACTTCCTTTGTAGACCTATCATCGATCTGGATCTGTTTTATGATGTCATCGATATCATAATTCTTGCCCTTATCTTGCAGATCTTCAACAACACGCTCGATGAGAACACCGATAGGCACAGTAAGGGAAATTCCAAAGCTCTCGCACCATTCATAGGCGCTTAATTCTGAGGTTCGTATCGAGAACGCGAAGTCTGTTGGTATTCCTTTTTCCTTGTATATCTTGTGATAGCCGGTAGGAGTAAAAATATTGACATTAAGGCCCTTGGTCTCAAGGTTCCATTCGTCAAGAAGGTCCTTATCTTGCTTGTTTGGATACTTCATGGTCCAGTATATCCCCATAGTATCAAGAATGATGATTGAGAGGTTGCTTTTCACCTCATCGGGAAGGTCGAGCATTGATTCTGCCAGGATTCCCATCGAATACGATTTTCCCGATCCCCTTTTACCACAGATGAAGACAACATGCGAACGTGACACATCGATGAAAATTTTATTCGAAAGAGAAGTCACCTGACCCATGCGCACATAATGCTTGCCAACAAAAATAGCGCCCCGGGTTCCTATTTTCTTTGTTTCTTCAGGAGTTCGCCCTAAGACAATATCATACATTGAGTTCCTCTTTTTGATTTAAGTGTCCTGAGCGGGGGTTATATAAAAAGGATGCTGTTTAGGCATATGATGATTTGATGTATTGGAAATAAAAATAGATTGAGGTGGGCATGAGTTTAGAGGGGTTGTCAGGAAGTGATTATAAGCGTGGATGTTTAGGCCGCGCCAAAGTGCGCGGCTTCTTATCGGTTGATATCTTAGTGCATTAGTACAGTAATATGCAGTGGCGTGCGCGAGGCGGGGGACGCCCCCTGCGGGGTGCCGAGTAGGTTTTGCGAAAGGCAAAACCATCGCACCGCCTTATCTCCCCTTGGCTATTTAACATCCCCTATGAGCGAGCAATCGACCTAAACATTCATCAATCCTAAGTAGTTACATACCCTCTTTATTCAACTTTCAATTCCGAAAGATTTATGAATTACCCATCACGCAGATTATGAAAAAGAGGGTGATAGCAGTGCAAGGTGATACTAGTGGCACGAGCAAAAAAACCCCAAAAAGATTCAAAGAAAGAGAGACCCTCTCCACAAGATAAGAACAGCATCGAGCCCGTCATCATCGGCGTGGTTTTTCTGGTACTCGTGTTTGCGATCGCAGTGTTTTTTCTCATAAGCATACTCTCGAAAGAGGCAATCGTTGCCACCGTGAACAACCATGAGATCAAGCAGACAGAGCTTGACTGGTGGTACACGCTAACGGTCAAAGAGCAGTTTAGGCAGAATGTGTCCCAAAGAATGTTCCTAGAAGATGTATTGATCCCTCAAACGATCCTCGAAATAGAGGCAAAAAACCAGCAGATCTCCGTTACTGATGAAGAGGTTGAAAAAGTCCTGGGAAGCTACCTTGTCTCACAAGGTATCTCAACTGATGCGTTTTCAGCGCAGCTGCAAAAGGAAGGGTTTAGCCTAAGTGATGTTCGAAAGTCGTTTAAGACCAGGACAATGGTCATGAAGCTGCTCGAAAAACAACAGGCTGGCATTCAAGAAAATGCAAGCGAAGATCCAAACGCCCAAACTCAAAATTATATACTAGGCCTCGTGCAGAATTCACAGGTCGAAATATTGCTAAAAGATCAGGAGCTCTTTGCAAGGATCGATGGGATGTGTGAAGACAATACAGCTAGATTATTCATAACATCGACCTGCGAGGGCTGCATGCAAAGCAGCGATATATTTAAGAATTGGGCACAAGCCAAGAAATCAAATGCAAAGATCTGGGTGCTCAACACCGGCGACAATCTGCTAACAGAGGAGCTAGAAAAAGGCGTTCCAAAATCAGAGCTTGCCTTTTTTAATCAATATGCCGATAAGAAAGTGCCTGCATTGATAATCGGATGTAGATACAAGCACATCGGCCAAGTAACACAAGGACATGTTGACTTGATCGGTTCGCTGGTTTAATAGTTTATTTTTGTGTATCAGTTGATCTTAGGCAAGATTAAAGGCAAAGTTATTTTGGCCGCACCAAATTGTGTGCGGCTTCTATAATAGTGATATCCTAGTGCAATAGTACTAGTCAATGAATGTTTAACTAACCTTAACTATAAAAAATTCATAAAAGACGGTGAAGAATATATGGTATTATCCCCCAAAGAAAAATTAGAGGAAGAGCTTCGTTTTCTAAAGGAGAGCCTTGATATCGGAGTCATAACCGAGGAAGAACTCGAGCTTGGAAAGAAGCGCATCCAAAAGAAGATGCTTGCGCTTGAGAAGAAAGAGGAGATTTCTGTCAAGGAAATTGGACATGATGAGCTTGAGGCCAAAAACCAGGCCAAGGAAACCCAAGAGCCGATCAAGGAAACTGAAGAGATCAGACAGGAGATCAAGACAACGGTTGATAAGATAATCGAGAGATCTAAAGAGCCTGCTAAAGATACCCCAGAGGAATATGTCCCAATCGAAACAGTAGCGATGCCAAAAGATGAGGATGCTATTGATGACAAGAAAAAAGAGATTCGAAAAACTCCCAAAAGAGAAAGTGTGAAAAGATCGGACTCAAAAGATGATGCTGAGTTTAAGGATCCCAAGGCCAAAGACCCAATAGCCGATAAAAAGCAGCCAGAAAAAGCAGAATTGATCCAAAAAAAATCAATTGAGATCGTTGAAAAAAAATCGGCGGCAGTTGAAAAGAAGAGTCCTGAAGTCACTGAAAAAAAGCAGAATGGATCGGCAAGGAAGACCGCTGAGATTACTGAGAAAAAAACGCAGGAAAGCGCCTCTTCAAAGTCACCTGATGCCGACAAGAGATCAGCTGAGAAGGAAGAAAAGGCAAAGAAGACGATCAAAGAGTCAAAAGAGGAGAAAGAGTACAAGGAAGAAAAAGACTATCAAAAAGAAGATGATGGCGCGGCCGGCTGGATCGCTGTCCTTGTTATCGTTGCGCTGCTTGCCATCATTGGCGTTTGGTTTTTCTCATCTATGGATCCCGCTCAAGAAAACGCTCCAGCGCAAGGGAAGGTCGCTTGCGGCAATAACGCTGATTGCGTAAAGGAAGGCATGTATGGCCTTTGTGATAAACCGGGAACTGCAAGCTCATCATGTGTTTTTAGCGATGATCCACTAACCTCGCTTAAAGTTATCACTGCCGATTGCAGCAGCTGTGATACCAGCAGAGTGATAGGCATCATACAAGATTTTTTCCCTACGGCACAGATCGAGATCATAGAAGCTGACGATGCGAGCGGCCAGGCGTTGATAGAACAGTTTGAAATCGATGCACTGCCTGCCTACCTCTTTGATGCCAAAGTCCTGGAAGCAAAACGATATGAAGAATTTTCTCCTTCGTTTAACGAAGTGAAAGGAAGCTATGTGCTCAAGAATAATGTGGCGAGCGCGAATTTATTGATTAATAGATCTGAAATTCCAAAGCAGCTGGATATATTCATTTTGTCAGGAGAAAAAGTGAGCGATACTGCCCAAAAGAACGCGCAGGAATTCCTTAGAGTGTTTGGCAATGATGTGACGTATAAAGTGCATAGGTCAAACGATCCAATGGTCAAGGAGTTAGGCATCAACACCTTCCCTACCTTTTTAGTCAATAACAGGATGAGATTTGGTGGCGTGCAATCTGCACAAGTGATAAAAGAGCATTATTGCAGCATGAATGAATTGCCTAAGTGCGAGGAAGAATTGAGAGAGAGTTTAGTTTAGGGGGTTTATTTTTTACTTGCTTTTTATTCCATATCCAAAATAAGCATGCGCGTCATCTCCAATGCTGCGCAGAAACGGGCTCTTTGATTTCATCCAGGCTCCGGAAAGAGAAGCAGGCTCAGAGGGATTAATGGGACGAGTTACCATGGCTGCAATTGCGTATGCACGCCCTTGGGCTTCAAAATAGCCGATGAAACCATTCACTCCACGATTGGTACCAGTTTTCTCCCTTACCAGGACTTCTTCGGAGAGTTTGCCTTTACTGTACGATCGAGGCACCGTTCCCTTCTTCAAGGAAAATAGTTGTTTAAGGATTTTAAGCGGTTCAGTGTTAGCATGATAAACTGCATGCATCAGCTGCATTGCATCGTGTGTGGACATAGTATTGGCATACGCCTGTCCGGAGGTTCCGATATAGTCCTCGAAATGCACACCTTTGAATCGGTTCCCATAATGCTGTCTTAGCGCCTCATTGACTTTTTGAGGTCCGCCTGCAGTTTGCAGTATCGCGTCAGTCGCAATGTTGCTTGCACTGCTCGCAGCACTGAAGGTCAGCTCAAGATTTTTTTGATACTTCGAGCCATGCAGGTGGGCATTAGCTAAATCAGCCCATGGCTTCATCATGCTGGCTGCATTTCTTGGAACGTGCTCGTTGATGCCTACTATTTTGATGAATTGCGGATTTTTGTGCGTTCCCAGATCATAGACCGCAACCGATAGTTCTTCTCGGGGACCTAACATTGTTCTTTTCTGATCGAGTCTCTTTTCAAGATCAGCAGTAGTTTGTACTTTGGTACTTGGTTGTGCCTTTGGCTGCGAAGTTATCTGTTTACCATCTTTCTTTTCTTTGGCAACTATTGAAGGCTGTGTTCCTGCCTCCCAATATTTTCCTTGGTCATTTAGAACAATTGCGCCTGGCTCTGGCCTCGTTACTATCTTTTTTTGCCTAAGGATCGAGTCATGCTCTTTTGCAACTTTTGTTGCTTGCTCGATTGTTGGAAAATTAGCGTTATAGATGACTCCAAAATTGCGTGCATTGGTTACAACCTGGATCTTGCTTGCGTACTCTGGCAGAGCCTGCTTGATTCTTTGAGAAAGAGTCCTGGCTGCTGGTTCATTGGGTCCAAAACCATAACTTATGTCGTAGGGCTGCGCGTTTGCTTGTGAAGTAAGGGCTGCAAGCAGGGCAATAGCTCCAATTCCCTTTACAAAACCATTTGATTGCAGAGTAGGCATATTAGTAGGTGTTCTCAATTTGGCATTTATAAATGTTTCTATTTTTACTATTTATAAGTAATAACAATAAATCTGCAAGAATCCTCTGGTGTGCAAACAATACCGGGAGAAAAAACCATCTTTAGCGAGTCCCCATTTTTTTGGAAAAATAGCGCATCCCATGGATTTTTGCCAAAAAATTTCGCAATAGACCAACACAAGAAAATATTAAAAAAATAAAGAAAAAATAATGAATTCTACAGATCATTCACCGTCAAGACATGCACTCTAACTTCTCCGGGCTTTATCTTTGAATCCATGGCAACAAGATAGCGCACATTGGCCATTTCAGCTGCCTTTGCGATCTCTCGCTCGACAGAGCCATCAAAGACGACTGCGTATGCGTTGCTTAGGCTTTTTAGCGTGGCTGAAAGCTCGCTTAATGGGACTTTTCCGAGCGTACTTAATTTTTGATCAAGCACCTGTGCCCCTCTGGTTCCAACAAGATTCTCAAGAATGTCCTTGAATACCTGCTTGTGATCATCGGCAACCTGCATTGGCCTTCGCTGCATTGGAGCTGGGCTTGGGCCTCCTCTGTCAGCGCGATCCCCTCTATCGCCCCTATCGATTCGCTCTCCTCGATCTTGCGGACCTTGGCTATCAAATCGTGGTGGTCTTGGCGGAGCGTTCCTAAATGGCTGCGGTTTTCGAATTGCATTATCCGTTGCTGCCATCGAGATTTCCTGCTTTGCCTGTTCGCCCGATACTTTTGAACGCAGCGCCTTGTGTATTTCTTTTAATGTGATCTCCTCAACTTCCTTGCCATCAGGAGCTCTGGCGACAAAATCAATATCGCCTAAGGTTGTCAATTCCTTGACAATGAGGTTTCCACCCCTATCTCCATCGACAAATGCGATGATGACTTTTTTCTTGCACAGCTCAATCACGGTTTCTGGAACTGATGTTCCATTCATAGCGATAGCGTTCTTGATGCCATGCTTAAGAAGATTCAAGACATCCGCTCTTCCTTCAACGACAAGAATCTCTTCGCTCTCTTCGATTGCAGGGCCAGCCGGCAGTCTATCTTTTCCATATTCTTGAATTTCCATGACTCGCAC
Organism: uncultured Methanosarcinales archaeon; assembly: GCA_964521145.1. Classification (GTDB taxonomy): domain Archaea; phylum Nanobdellota; class Nanobdellia; order Woesearchaeales; family GW2011-AR4; genus BS150m-G66. The sequence continues at coordinate 6,182 of CAZFPU010000098.1, forward strand.
CGAATGCGCAACTTCATCAGCTAATTCCTGAGAATCAGGCATTGAATTTGCCATCAACTTTCGCAATAGCTCTTTAGCCCGCTCGATTACAAATGATCTTTTGCTGACCCGGACATCTTCAATGCTCTGCGCTTCGATCTTTGCGTTGCAGGGCCCAATTCTTTGGATTATCTCTAGGGCTGCCGCAATAATAGCTGTCTCAGCCTTATCGAGTGAAGAAGGAATATCAATTGATCCCTTGGTCTTTCCGGTCTTGGTATCGGTATTGACTTCAATCCTTCCAATTCTTCCAGACTTCTGCAGCTCCCTTAATTCAAGGTCCGCTCCCAGCAGTCCTTCGGTCTACCCAAAGATAGCTCCAATGACGTCTGGCCTATCAACCACCCCATCTATTTCTATCGTAGCGTGCACGATGTATTTTGCAGCTACTGGACTTATTTTACCCATGATTTCAATCCTCCCACGTAGAGGTTCAGAACAAGCTTGCCTTCACAGTTATCTAAATCAAGCGGTCTTGAAATTTCAAGATCGGGCTTAATTCCCAATGAATATGATGAATTTGCATAAAGCTTGTCTAAAACCTTTGTTTCTTGGCTTATTAAA
>CAZFPU010000098.1:6884-8196 GCA_964521145.1 uncultured Methanosarcinales archaeon
ATATGATGAATTTGCATAAAGCTTGTCTAAAACCTTTGTTTCTTGGCTTATTAAAATGAAAATGTAGCCCGAAACACTAACCCCCACGTTTCATCGCTTGCATACGCAAAAATCTTCGGTCTCTGCGCCCTTTCGGTTAGCGACAGCTCCTATGGGTACTCTCTGTGTCGGGCCAACTTCTGATTGTGATAATAAGCCTAATAAATGTTACTGAAGTTGAGAAAATTAAGTTGTATATATAAGGATTGTGATTTGTGTTAGGAAGTTGGGATTTTGATTCTTATTCCATGCATTATATGAATTTTTTGAGCTACCTTCTATCTTATTTTCAACAAACTAAGAATCAAAAGAGGGTTATTTAGGCTCGGCCAATACGCGCCTCGCTTTGATTGCGATTCCCTTCTCTAAGAACTCGCCTGCAATACGGGGGCGAGAATCGCTGTTAGAATAACACAACCAGGTTGAAAATAAGGAAGGTTTAACGTAGAATCAAGAAAATAACTATCTTGGGGTATTTGTCCAACCCATCATCTCGAATTGATCATTTTCAGAAAGCTGATTGTACGTTTCACGGTAACCGCCTTTAAAATTGAATTGTTGGGTAGTTCCAACGTGATTGTCATATTTACCATGGGACAAAATGTCAATTAACACTCCCAGGTTCCTTCCAGGGGTACTATATGGCTTGGGGAAAGTTTTTACTCCATCTCCACTTTTGACGAAAATTCCCATTTCGATTCGTTCAAATCTAGTTGGACCACTGGCTGGATTGTTAACATATTTTTCTAGTGTATAATTTCCAATTACTGGCTTCGGTGCGTCCATATATTGTTATTACTTTCAAGTAGTATATAAACTTTATGTTTTCTCGATTCTTTTTCCTCTGCTATATTTTTTTCAATATTGAAATTAATATCTAGAATTGTAACTACTATTAAATACTAACAAAAACAAAAGATTTATATAATAGTACCACTATGCAGTTAACACTATCACCTCTTTTTCCCTAGCGGATCTCTTCGGAGGTTTGCTAGGGTTTATTATCACTAAAAACAATTACCCAGTATGAAGACTCCAAATCTACTAGAAATTCTGGCAATTGATTCAAGATTGCATCATGTGCAGTTAATACCAAAATCCGATGACCCTATTGATTTCTTCGAGTTTTATGATGAAATTTTGCAATTAGCAAAAGGGTATGGCCTGGCAAAATACCAGAAAGGGGCTCATCGGGGAATAAATCTTGAACAGGCAAGACAAGAAAATAGGGATCCATTTAAGGATAATCATTGTATAAAATACGCAGTTAAGT
>CAZFPU010000099.1:0-8170 GCA_964521145.1 uncultured Methanosarcinales archaeon
AAGCGAGGTTGCCTAAAGTGCCAGCTGATTTTTCAGCTGCCCGCAACACACTCGCTTCTAATTTCGCAAGGCTCGACCTGAGGATGCTAGACACCTATAGTTCTTAAGTTAGGTTCAAGAAAAATCAATACACCTTAATCACTTTCCGAATCAAAATACTAAACACAATAGCCAGGATAATATACGTAATAAGCCATCCCATTTTCCAAAAGCCAAGGTCCAAAACTATTCTCTTCTCCAATTTGGTATCGATCCTATCAACCACTTTATCCTTTATCCTTTTAGAGGCGGGCTTATAGGTCTTATCATCAATCATGATCTCATTGGTATATTTCTTTTCGTTAAGATCGTACTCAACCAAATACTCTCCTTTTTCTCCCTTTAGCAGCCAGGTCGCTTGATTATTCTCAATTGGCTTTGAGCTCCCTCCAACAACCTCTAACCCATCGGAAACGCTTATCTGAGCAGAACCAGTAATTCCTGGATAGGTGACGAGTGTCGTTGAAAATTCCTGATCCTGGGCGATTGGCATAAATGCAAAATGCGCGTTCATCCAACCAAAGATCAAAATAATGGGAATAAAGGAATACAAGGTGCTTTTCATGGACTGCATCATGTATTTCATGTTCGTCTGCATGGCTTTCTTCTGCACTTCCATGGCTTTCGAAGGATTGTCTTTTAGGGTCTTGACCTCTTTTTGGAACTCTTTCATTTCATCTTTAAGCTGCTTCATCAGATTCTGATCAGTAGTGTATTTGTAAATTACGGTTACGATCAAGGAAATGATAAAAGAGAGTATAATGATAGCAAGCAGTGTTGGGATTTTCAAAAACGGAGAAAAAATGGGGTTTAAGATAAAATCAAGGACCATAAGGACCTATCCGCCCATGAATTTTTTCATCAGAGGGTTCATGTCCATCAGATGCTTTCGTGCGATCTCTTCATATAATCTATAGGTAATCATGACCGTAAGCAAGATACCAGTACCAGAACCTCCTAAGACCCCCATAAGATCGGCAAATCCAGAAAGTAATCCAATCGTTAGGCCGCCCATGACAGTTAGTGGCCAGATGTATCTTTCCAATAATCGCTCAAGCACTCTTTCATCCCTTCTAAATCCGGGGATTTGCAGGCCTGAAGAGATCATCTGCCGAGCCTGTGAGCGTGCATCCATGCCTGCTGTTTGTACCCAGAACATCGAGAACATCATAGCGCCAAGGGCAAGGAATGTAAGATATACTAATGCCTGCAGGTACGGGGCAGAGCCAATGAAAATCGTTCCCTGCTCAATTACTGATCGAACGATATTAGGGCCTTGCAGCCAAAAGACAAAGCCTGAAACCGGCTGTCCAGAAACATCACTAAAGGTTCCAAGCCACGGATGACCAGAACTTTGTAAAAATCTTCCCAGCAGCTGAAAATTCGCAATAAGCGCAGCAACTAGAATGACTGGGATGTTGCTTGTATAGATAAATGACAATGGCCATCTCACACCGTGGCCTCGAACCATGCCAAATGACAAAGGAATCTCAACTTTCATCGCCTGCACATAGACAGCCATCATAAATATCAAAACAGTAGCAATTAAGGCAGCGGCCATGATCGCGGCAGTTGTTGGATCGCCAGCCGCTAAACTTTGAAACAGTGCGGGGACTGCGCCTGCAGAATAGGTTACACCAGCTAAACCGGTTGGTCCAGGAAGCCAGTTGAATGCCTGCAAGAATATGCTCTTGCTCACGCCGCCAACGATGAATAAGCCAATACCAGAGCCAAAGCCCCACTTGCTGACCACTTCATCCATGAAAAGGATCATGATGCCGCCAAGCATCAGCTGGAACATCAATATGACTTCGAGCTGCACATATAATGGCGTGCCCGCAAGCTCAGGGGCAGGCGCCATGCCCCCCATGACCACGTAAATTATAGCTTCGAATACTATAAAAAAGAATGCCAAGAGTTTCTGAACGCCCTGGAATGTCCTTTTCCCCTCTGCATTCGTTAAGTCAAGCTTGATAATGCCTGAACCATTCAATAATTGCAACACAATAGATGCGGTGACAATTGGGCCAATGCCTAGGCTGATTATGGACCCAAACTCAGCGCCCAAAATGATCGATAAAGTTTCGAATTGCTGCAGCGCATTCACACCAAGTCCAAAGAGCGGCAACAACCCTAGAATAAAATAAATGACAAGGACGACAATGGTCCACTTGAACTTTTCCTTGAAAGAAAGATTTTTTTGAGAGGGCCCTTCCACTTCAGGAAGATTGTTGATGATGCTTTTCCACACAGACATTTTATTGCGTTTGTTCTACTGATTCGGAAATCACTTGGCCACCTTGTTCTGCTACTTTCTCTACGGCCTTCGCTGAGGCAGAGAGCACGGTAATTTTAAACTTATGTTGTACCTTGCCAGTACCAAGCAGTTTGTTATATCCCATCTTTTCTAGATCAACTACATACATGTCCTTTTCCTTGGAAATGAGCTTTTGCGCGACAAGCGAGTCAGCGTTCATGTCAAGGTACGTGATATTGATTGCGTTCACTTTGGTTCTACTCTTGCTCGTGAACCCATGCTTTCCAAAGTATGATTTGTCTTTCCAAATCGAAGGCTTTTTCTGATCAGCTCTTTTTCCAGAGCCTGCCATTCCTTTGCCGCCTCGATTACCTGAGCCTCTGTGCTTTTTCTTGGCTCCCCATCCGTGGGTGTGGTTTCCTCGATGCTTTAGTACTTTTTTTCGTCTTCGCGCTGTCATGATGATTCCTTTTTGATTTGTTTTTATATTTTTTAGATCTGCTGTTCGGATCTTTTATTATTTTGTTTTTTCTTTGATTTTTACTTTTTTATTGATCGTCTACTGGTCATTGACCTGATCGTGATTGGGCATCCGCCCAGCTCGCGTATTAAATCTAGTGTTGTGATAAACGCACTTAGATCATGCGATCGATCAAATCCTTTATCTTCTCTCCTCTGTTGCCCAATGCGCCACCTTGGGAAAATGCCTTCTTGATGCCTTTTCTGCCAAAGCCTTTCTTAGGACTATTAAGCCTGAAAAATTTCTTGTATTTTTTCTTGTTCACTTCGAAATATCGTCCGTCATAATCTATTTTATCGTGATTGTCCTTTACCCGGCCAACATACTCTTCTCCTCGCTTTTGAACGAGCATATCGAATGTGGCATCATCAATCTCGCCATAGGTCACATAATCCTTTACCTTTTCAACCATTCCACGATTTTGCGTGGTATCTTGCAGGACTATGCAGATGTTCTTGGTGTGTAATCTAAGAAGCTCCATGGTCTTTTTGAAATCATGCCTTACTTCAACAAGGCCTCTGATTCGAATCACCGCTATTCTTTTGCCCGATCCTTTCTGGGGTTCCTTGGTTGCTTTTTTTTGCTCGGCCATAGTATTATTGTACTGCGCTTCCTTCGACAACGCCTACTTTTTCTGCCACATGCTTTTGGACCTTTATCTCGCTCAGATTCTTGAGTGCCTCAAAGCACGCATAGATAAGATTGAGTTTTGTCCCTGATTTGCCATAGGTCTTTGACCAGACGTCTTTAATGCCCGCCAATCTGAGTATCTTTGCGCATTCTTTTTCAACGCGAAGACCCGTTCCCCTAGGAGCCGGAATCAATTTTATGATGACTGAACCACATTTTCCCTGCACTGTATAGGGAATTGAAGTTGGCTCAGTGCTAAAATCCTGCCAGGAGCCATTACCTCTGATGATCCGTATGATATGGACCTTTGCGTTTCTCAAGGCTTTTTCTCTTGCAGGAACGGTTTCTTTGCTTTTCCCATAACCCATGCCTACATAGCCATCCATGTTTCCAATGATTGCAAGTGTACTAAAGTGCGGCTTATTCCCTTCTTTTGTTTTCTTCTGGGTTTGCCTAAAGACCCGTCTTTGACCGCCGCCAAATTTACCTTTGGATTGGCCAATAAGCAGAAGCTCAGTATTCAAGTTTGGCATGACCATGTCAACGATCTTTGCTTCCATGATACGAAGCTTACTATCAAGCACCTGATCCATGGTCTTGATCTCACCGCTCTTGACCTTCTTGCCAAGTTCTGTCTTTGGCTGCCAAGCATCCATCTCGGCTTCTCTAGGAGCATGACTGCTGTCATCTCTTTCCTCTCTCTTGTTGAATCTTCGTCGTGCCATTTTATTTTCCAATCGATGCTTTTATCTTTTCCACTTCAGCGCTTATCTGTTCTGGTTTCGCATCGTTTTTGATGCATGATCCAAATTGCTTTGTTAAGCCTTCTTTATTATCTTTGAATGTCTCGGCGTATTTCTTGATGTGTGTTCCTGTCAATCGCTCCTTTTTTGGAATGACCTCTTCTCCATGAGGAACTTGCAGACCCGCTTCAAGAGCTCCGGCAAGCACCGCGAATAATCTGCTGCCCTTTGCTGCTTTTTGAAGTCCAAGATCAAGGATTGCTTCCTTAATCCCTATCTTCAGTGCTTTTTTGCCTGCAATGTAGCCCACCAAATACGCAGAGGGCATGTTTCCAGTATCGTATTTCCATCCTAATTTCTTAAGCTGAGATGAATGTGCAGTGATCTTTACTATGTCTCCTTTCGGAGTGAACTCAACTAAGGATGCTTGCATATGCTTTAGGGATCTTCGAATTACCAACCGGGGCTTCTTAGACATAAGGATCTTCAATCTCTTCCGGTAGTCTGTTACGCCATCTCGCTTCCTTTTGAATCCGAGGTTGTATCTACTGCTGTTTGTTTTCATTTTTCAATATCCCATGCTCGATCATGTATAGTTTCATGTGTCTTCTGCTTCTGAAAAAACCACCTTTGCTTTTTAGGTACAATGACCGGAAGGTGAGCGTGTCTATGACCTTCTTTTCCTTGAGGTTTCTTAGGAATTCCCGCTGCGTTCGAACGTGATTGATCCAGTTCCTTTTCCTATTGAGTCGTGAATTCGCTCCGCCTTTTCTTGTTCCAGGGCCAGATCTTCTTCCCTTCTGCTTTTGCATCTGGGCCAATCGGACACGGACCTTTGAATGCTCATTGATTCCTCGCTTTCTGATCGCTTTATCCTTTACGAGCGATCTGATATCTGACTTGGTAATCGCTTCCTTTATCTCATCAAGTCTTGTGGAATCAAACCATACTTTGCTCTGTGCAGTACCTAGCACATGCGCCGCGAGTCTTTTTTGAGTGTCAAGATCCATGTTATCGTTCTCTTTGCGTCAATACTTTTTCCTTTTCCTTCTTCTCTGCTTCCTTTGCCTCTTCTTCAGTTATCTTATCAGCAAGCGGTTTTGATTCCTTTTCCTTGGCCTTAGTGTCTTTTTTCTTCTCAGTTTCTTTTGTTTTCTTCTTTTCAGAGAATTGTTTTTCGACTGATGCCACATATTCTGAAGCGTTTTTCACATTAAGGAGCTTGATATTTTTTTGCATTGCAAGCTTTAGGATCTCAACACGCTTTTTTTTACCCACCGTGGAACTTACAATGACGCTTTCTTTCTTTGCATCGATTGTTTCAAGCTGCGCCGGGGTGCTTACTAGGATTGGCCTAAATCCAAATGGATCCATCCCCTTGACCTCTCTTGGGCTTCCATATCCTTGCTGCACTCGTGCTGGCTTTCCTCGCTTGCTCTTTCGAACTTTTGAATGTAATCCTCGAGGCTTTCTCCACACTTGAGCTAGGCAGTTTTGCTTGTTAAAGTCCTGCCTCAGGAAATGCGGCTTCTTTGCCTTGAGTTTTTTTCGGACTTCTAGCATCGTTTGCATTAAGACACATCCTGCCCATCTTTGTTTATGATATAGATCCCATCTTGGAAAATCCTTGTGTCAAAGCCTGCTCTTTTTGTAAGATTTTCAATATCAGCGCTTACTTGGCCTGCGATCTCTAGGCTTGCGCTTTCAACAGTGACCTTATCGCCTTCGACCTTGACACTGGCACCTTGTTTTATGTGCAACGTCCTTGGGATTTTCTCTCCAAGGAAGTTCTTGACTGAAAATTGATCTTTTGCAACGGCAACAGTCATCGGAAAGTGACCTGAGCATATTTTGAGTGTGTATGTGTGGCCCTCAGCTACACCCCTTATCATGTTCTTGATGTGCGCTGCCATGGTCTTGAGTTGCTTTTTGTTGTTTCTGTTGTTTGTATCTGCATTGATGAGTATCTTGCCATCTTTTGATTCAACGCGAACCTGTTTGCTCGTGAAATCCCTTGAAGATTCCCCTTTCTTGCCAGCAGCCTTCACAACCCCATTGTGCACAGTAACAGTGACTCCCTGAGGAATCGCAATTTCTGCCTTGAGTTGTTTGATCGTTTGTTCCATTGTATTTTTTAGTAGCAATAGGCGAGTAATTTTCCGCCTGATTTTTTCTTTCGCGCCTCTTCGTGGGTCATGATGCCTGAAGGCGTTGATACGACCAAGATCCCCATGTTTCTTGCGAGCAGGTATCTTTTTTCGAATCGCTCATAATCGCCTACCTTAACGCTAAATCGTGGCTTTATGACGCCGCACTTGTTGATCGTCCCTGCAAGCTTTATCTTGATCACATTGCCTCTTCCATCCTCGATCACTTCATAGGATTGGACGTAGCCATTCTCTCTAAACACGTCTAAGACCCGCTTGATTATGGTTGATGCTGGTCTTACAGTGGTCTCGATCTTTCCAAGCTTCTCGTCTTGCAACAAGGCGCTCATGGTATTTGCTAGTGTGTCATTTAACATAGGTATCAGCTGTATTTTTTGAATCCGATATTTTTCGCGTTGTCTCTAAAGCATTGTCTGCACATGTGCAGGCCATAGCTGCTAATATGGGCTCGAATCCTTCCGCAGAGCGTGCATCTCTTTGTCGCAAGGCCGCAGCTTCGCTTTTTTGGAGCGTTATGCTTCATGAATTTCTTCATCTTGGCAGGCTTTACCTGCAATTGCTTCAAAGCCTTGTCATAATTGCTATAGCTCACTCTGTTTCACCTATCTGTACGTTGTAATTTGATTTCATGAAATCGATCGCATCTCCTCGCTTGATCCTGTGTGATTGGGGAACCTGCCTTTTTTGCAGTGCCCTATACTTGATGCGATATCCTTTTCTTTTCAAGGTAATGCATACTTGGAGTCCCATGATCCCAATTTCAGGATTGTACTTGACCCCTGGGATGTCGATGTATTCCTGGATCCCAAACGATACATTGCCTTCATTGTCGAAATTGGATTCTCGAAGTGTATTATCTTTTGATTGCAATAATCTTTTAAGCAGCTCATTTGCCTCGCTCTTTCGAAGCGTTATCTTGCAGCCGATTGGAAGTCCTGGCCTTAGGCCCCATTCCTGGATCCTCTTTTTGGTGAATGTCTTTACTGGTGGATGTCCAGCGATACTGGTGATGAGCTTGATCCCTTTCTCTAATTTGGTCTGGTCCTTGCCAGCCCCAAAATTAAGGGTTACTTTTTCAATTGAGATCTGCTTCATTTGGTTCATGGTATTATCGTATCGTGATCAGTGGTTTTTTTCCTAATGCGAATGCGTATTCTTTGAGCGTCTCGATGACGTCTCCATTTTCTGCCTTGTAAATTATCCTGTTACCTGAGATATCTTCAACAGTGCCTGTCTCTCCCATGTGTTTTCCACCGGTAAGGAAAATAACACTGCCTTTCTCAAGCTTGACATGCTCCTTGACATCCTTTGGCTTGTCAAATGAGATCAAAACAGAATCGCTCACTGAAAAATTGTCTTTTTCGATAAGGATGTTTTTCCCATCAAACAAATTGACTTGCGTCTTTCCATTCACATTCTTCTTACCGGTCACCTTATGTAATTTCAGCGTTGGCTCCTTTGCCTTGATCAGGGTAAGTATTCCTTTCTTGTCAAGAACCATCCGATAATGTTCATTGATATCCTTGAAGGTGATGACATCGAATAGTCCGATTGGGAATTGCGAGTCTTTTCTTTGCTTTCCATCGACTAGAACTGTCTTGTTGTGCAAAATGTACTTGACTTCCCTATCGGTAGTTGCGACTTTGAGCAGATCCCTCATGACGACATTCAGGGGCATGTATAATCCATGCTTGTGCGGACCCGGTGTCGCTTTCGCTATGTACTTGGTCTCCTTCCTTTCTATCTTCCAGGTCTTTGGTGCGGATAGTCGCTTAAGGTGTTTTGACATTTTGAGCATTCCTCTTGAGGCTTT
>CAZFPU010000100.1:0-8104 GCA_964521145.1 uncultured Methanosarcinales archaeon
TTGCTATCCTAGTGCAATGGTCTTTTTCAAAGTATTTTTTTCTTGAGTGTGCCCGTTTATTTATTTGATCGCATCTTCGATTGTCAGCGGTTCTCTAAGAAACTTTATAAATTATCGTTTGTAGCACAGCACAATGGATCCGATTCAGTTGATTGGTTACGTTGCCGGGCTCATCATTGCAATATCCTTGGCTCCGCAGGTTATCAAAGCGTGGAAAACAAAATCAACAAAGGACATCTCTCTTCTTTGGAATATCATCTTCATTTTTGGATTGGCATTATTTCTTATATATGGTGTCGGCATAGGTGAAGTTCCGATCATGGTTTCAGGCAGCGTTGAAATTGCACTGGCGATCTCTCTGGTCATTGCGAAGCTAAAGTATGGATAAGAAATCAATTACTTGTTCTATTTCGACATCTTTATTAACCATCCATATTGACTCAATTCATGAAATTCAAGATACTAAAAAAATTAAAGAGATCAAGGGCAAGAACTGGCATTATTGAAACTGGGCATGGAAAAATTGAGACCCCTTATTTTATTCCGGTAGCGACCGCTGCGACGGTTCGAGGCCTCGATCAGCAGGACCTAAAAACCTTAGGAGCGCAGGTCACTCTTGCAAATACCTATCATCTGCATCTAAAACCGGGAGAAAAGATAGTTAAAAAACTAGGCGGCTTGCACAAATTCATGAACTTTGATAGGCCCATATTTACCGATTCCGGCGGCTTTCAGGCGTTTTCTTTAGGATATGGCATGGAGCATAACATCGGAAAGATAGCGGGGTTTTTTCCAGGAGATTATGATGTCAATAGCATGGCAAAGCAAAAAAAACTTGCGACCATCGATGATTCCGGAGTTACCTTCAAAGCGCATGATACTGGTAGGACAATCCATCTAAACCCGAAAATATCGATGCAGATACAAAATGATCTTGGAGCTGACATAATCCTCGCCTTTGATGAGTGCACTTCCCCATTATCTGATTATGATTATACAAAAAGATCATTGGAACGAACCCATAAGTGGGCAATCGAATGCAAAAAACTGCATAAAAACAAGAAGCAGGCATTGTATGGGATAACCCAGGGCGGCGAGTATAAGGACTTGCGTCATGAATCGACAAAATTCATTACCGCTTTGGACTTCGAAGGTATCGCAATAGGCGGATCACTCGGAAAGACAAAAGATGACATGCATAAGGTGCTCGATTGGAGCATGCCGCTTCTGCCAGAAGATAAACCGGTGCATCTTTTAGGAATTGGAGGTATAGATGATCTTTTTGAATGCGTTGAGCGCGGAATCGATACCTTTGATTGCGTGGCTCCGACAAGGATCGGAAGAAGGGGCGCATTGTTTATTGCTCCAAAGTCTGGTGGAACACTATTGAACAAATTCAGGATAAATATTGAGAACGTAAAATTCCAGTTAGATAAAAAACCAATCGATCCCAATTGCGGTTGCTATACGTGCAAGCATTACTCACGCGCTTATGTAAATCACTTATTTCGGGCAAAGGAGTCTGCGTATTTTCGGCTTGCTTCGATGCACAACATCCATTTCATGCTGCGGCTCATGGAAAAAATACGAAATTCTATCAACGATAATACGTTTTTGAAATTGAAGAAGGAGTGGTTGAAATAAAATCAACTAATTTTTATTAGAAAATCCCCAGATGGGGTACGCTATTCAAATCCGATACCCTAAATCGAAAAACCAGCTATTCATCCTTCACTTTTTTCTTGATGCTTTTAGCATAATACAAGAAGGGAGTATCCAAGACAGCAACGATATACTTCATGAAGATGCTTACGGTAAATATCTGCAAGATGATGCTCCACTCAAAAACCCGCCCCCATCCAAAGATCCCAAACAATCCAACAAACGCGATATAGGTAAAAATGATGTTGTCAACAAGCTGTGCGACAACGGTTGAAAAGATATTCCTCATCCACAGAAATCTTTCTTTGGTCCACGATTTGATAAGCTGGAATAAGGTCACGTTGATGTATTGCGAGATGAGGTAGGCAGTTAAGGATGCAAATACGATTCTAGGAAAAAATGAAAAGATACTATCGAGCGCAGGCCCCATCGTATCCGATTCATGCGGAATGAACTTGAGTGTCATCTGCATAAGTATCGTAACAGCAATAAGCATGAAAAAACCGAGCATGATCCCTCTTCTTGCTGATTTCCTGCCATAATTCTCATTTAGGATATCCATCGCAAGAAAGATCGAGGCGTAAATGATGTTTCCCTCAGCGGTCACGAACCCAAAGATCTCGATTGTCTTTAAGACCTGGATATTCGCAACAACAGTAGAAATGGCAATCCATGCGTACAAACCAGCCCTCCCAAAAAAACGATACGCCAAAACGATCCCAAAAAGGGTCACGATCATTAAAGCAAACCACCAGATTTCGTTGAACATCCCCTAAAGAGAAAGCCTTTAATATAAAAATGTTGCAGTTTAGGACATGAACGGAATTATTGCAGCACTGATAATGGTCGGTTTCTTTAGCTGCATGGCCCCGATCCGAAAGGAGCTTCGAGAAAAAGGCGTTGAATCGATTACCGTGATGGCCCTTACCGGATTCACAGCCCCGCTTTGGATTATTCTTGCCCTAGTGCTTTCTTATCGCTATGATTACGCATGGAGTATGCCCTATGCAATGAATGTGCTCGCCTGGGTCGTGCTGGTCATTGCTGGAAGCATCGCCGCGCTCTACCTCTATCGCTACCAGACCTTGACCTCACTCAATGCCTTCGGCCTCGGGTTTGGTACCTTGTTCGCATTGCTTGCTGACCTATTCATCTTCAAGACAGCATTTCCAATGTTAACCACCATATCCATCGCGCTATTTATCAGCGCTGGACTGCTTATCAGCCACCAGAAAAAGAGATCAAAAAACGTGCGCGATTGGCATGTGCTTGGGTTAGTTGGGTTCAACGCGCTTTTAGGAGTTGTGTATTTTTCGCTTTATAAGATGGGTCTCATAATGCAGGAGAATCTACTTTTGCACGTTGCGATCTGCCAGGGGGTCTTGCATGGATCGCTCTTGCTCTACGGATACCCATCCATAAAAAAATATGTTACCAAAGGCATCATTACCATGAGGCATATTGTCTTGATCTCGATTTTTCTTATCGGAGGGGTGTTTGGGGAGGCATATGCCCTTAAGGAACTTCCAGTATCGGCAGTGGTGCTCATGGCATTGTTTCCAATTATCCTCTTTGCCATCTACGACTCAAAAAAGAAAGAGCTGCATTGGAACCCAAAGACCATTGCGGCAGTCGCGCTAATAGTAATTGCGATACTACTTCTGCGCTGATTTCAGATACTGGTTCAATACCGGCTTGGTTGCGCTATGTAGCCTTCACCTATAAGCTTGCTATCTCTAGGTCTTCAAGTGCTTATTCAAAAACAGCACGGTCTTATCCCATGCATCTTTTGTTTTCGCCTGATCGTGGCCTGCATTCGAAGGGTTCGCAAACGCATGACCAACGCCATCATAGATGTATATCTCATTTTCTATGCCAAGCGAGTCAAGGGATTTATCGAATTCACCAACGCTTGAAAGAGGAATGCTCTGATCCTCTGATCCAAAGATGCCAAGCACCGGCCAATCGATTGTTGATAATTTTTGCTTGTCTGTTTCAAGAGTACCATAGTAGATGACGGTTGCGTCAAGATCATCATTGAGCGAATGCTGCATAGCCATCCCGCCGCCAAAGCACCATCCCATCGAGGCTACTTTACCTGAAACGCGCTCATGAGAGCGAAGGTAGTCTGCCCCCGCTTTCATCTGATCGATCGCTGGCTGTGGATTGCTTCTTGCAGCACCCGCAAGCTCTCGTGCCTTATCAGACGTTGCTGCGACCTGCCCATTATAGAGATCGACTGCTAAAACAACATATCCTTCCTTTGCCAGATTATTGGCTTCCTGCTTGATATTATCATTTAAGCCCCACCATTCATGGATCAATACGACACCGGGAAATTCACCAGGCCTTTTTGGAGTTACCAGATATCCCCGGTAGTTATCACCATAGGTTATCAGCTGTGCATTTTGATGCTCATTGAGGGGCTCAACTTTGGTTTCGTTCTCGATTCCATCCATCTGGTTTTGATTGTTTTGGTTTTGGGTCGCTTGGTTAATTGTTCCTTGCTGCACGCAGCCAGATATCGCTATGATCAGAATCAGCATAATTGCACAATAGACTATACTTTTGTTCATGAGTACCACCGAAGATTATTGAGTTTGAGGAATTTATATTATTTACTGATTTCTAGGAGGTTGCAGTATCTAAATCTTTTTATAGTGACTAGCTGGCTAAAAAAGCATAAAGCTCTAAGAACTATTTGCTAACTCCTTGAGGCGAACTACTAGCACTCGCATACAATTTCTTGGGGATCCTTCCCGCAAGGAAAGCCAAACGTCCGGATTCAACCGCTAATTTCATCGCATGCGCCATCTGAATTGGATCCTTTGCCAATGCTACTGCGGTATTCAATAAAACACCGTGCGCCCCTAATTCCATTGCGATAGTTGCATCTGAAGCCGTTCCAACACCCGCATCCACTAGTATTGGCACGCTCGCATTTTCTAAAATTATCTTGATATTATTTTGATTAAGAATCCCCTGCCCGCTTCCTATTGGAGCGCCAAGAGGCATGACGCAAGCCGCTCCCGCTTTTTCTAGTTTCTTGCAGGTAACGATATCATCGCTAGTGTATGCTAAAACGCTAAATCCTTCATCGGCCAATATTTTCGTCGCTTTTATTGTTTCTTCATTATCAGGCATCAGTGTTTTTTTATCTCCAATAACCTCTAATTTTATCCAGTTAGGAAGCCCCAGCTCCCTTGCAAGATGCGCTGTTCGTATCGCTTCCTCTGCAGTATAGCAAGCAGCAGTATTTGGCAGTATCTGCATTTTCTTATCGATAAAATGTAAGATGTTTTCTTTTGGATCATCAAGATTCACTCTTCGAAGTGCGACAGTGACCACATCAGAACCAGAAGCTGCATGCGCCTTTTGCATGATCTCAAAACTAGGGTATTTTCCGCTGCCAATTATCAGACGAGATTTTATCCTAAAATTTCCAACTTTTAATTCATCCACATCAGCCACCGCCCACCATGGTCACGATTTCTATCTTATCATTGTTTTTTAGCACTGTTTTCTCAAAATGCTCGCAATGCACGATCTCATGATTAAGTTCCACGACAACCAGTTCTTTTTTTATGTCAAGTATCAAAAGTAATTCAGAAACAGTGCCGCACGCAATGTCCTTTAACTCCCCATTGAGCATGAGTTTCATAGGTCAAGCAATCCGGGCATCCTATAAAAAGATTGTGCCTTGGAAAATCGAGGCAAATGAGAGTATGATAGCATCACATGATAGAGTAATTTATCGACGACAAAATTGAACAGATCCAGACAGGTCGTCACTTTGAAATAAAAAACTTTAAATAGTAGGATACCAACACGTTTCCTATAATGACTCAATACACACCGATGTGGGATCTGAAGGATCAGACTTGTTTTAGCTTCAGATTTTTCCATTTTGCGGTGGCGTGTTAGGTCATCTCTGTTTTCTGCTGCGTCAAACGCAACAACTAACTCTGAGGTGCTAACAAACATGGCTACAGATATAAAACCAAACGGATGGATCGAAAGCTTGTCGCTATTAGACTTGAACGATCGCAACGAAGACCTGGCAAACAAATAAAGAATGAATAGAACAACCACGAGCAAGACCAAAGTGAAGGCATTTAGAGGCAAACGAGATACGTATTTCCATAGCCTGATGTTCCAGTGGCAGTGGGATGCCCATTGCAGCGAATTGAAGACGTATTCTTAGAGAGTAGAGTTCAGACTACCACCTATTGGTTCTTATTATGCGTATCCAAAAGATTTTAACGATTGAGCTGCTATCATCAGGAACACATCTCATCGACTAAAGTGGTTTATTGGGAAATTCCTTAAAAACAAAGACATTTAGCCCGCACCAATGCGTGCGAGTTCTTATCGATCAATATCTTAGTGCAATAGTAGGGTAATTTTGTTTCGTGGCGTGAGGGTTATTGCTAATCTCCTTCTATTCCTTAAGAAATCTTTATAAAACAAGTATAAATACTTTATAAGCATGCGAGGGTGCCCAAGCGGTTAAGGGGCGCGGCTGCAATACTTTGTAGAGCCCGCGTATTCGGCGGTTCGAATCCGCCCCTTCGCTTTCTTTTCAAAAAATTTATATTGTTAAACACTTCGTCGTTTTTCTATGTATAAACCAGCTGTTTTCCTCGGAACTATGCTGACTGCAGCCACAATTGCCCCCCATCAAGCGGCAACCTATGATTCCAGACTCAAAGTTCTTGAAACAAGCACTTCATGCCCTGACGTATATACTTCTAATACTGATAAACCCATCACTCTTGATTTGGTAGTTAAAGATTTGCCGCGCAGCTCTGAGTTCAAATCTTTCAAGAATCCCATTCCTGTTGGCTTGATCGGCTACGTCAAAACAGACGACGTCCAAAGACTTGCGCAGGCAGCGCGGATCACAAGCGATAACTCTTATATCGAAAGAATAAGAAAGCACCATGAGGAATTTTGGTATGAACGAATCAATGGAGAGCTTTGGGAGCCCTATCACAGGGCAAAAGGACAACAAGCCCTTGATTCACTCATAAAAAGCAAAAGAGAAGTAGGGGCACACGCTCACTTAACTAAACTATACAAAAATGAATTCGAGCAGCAAGTGCAGCGGCAGTATCATTTAGGTAACTCTCAACGATCAAATGAATTCTTGTTCAAGGCGTATTTTAGAGTAGTGGGCGCAAACGAGTATAACAAACAACTGCTAAATCTTGGCGAAAAGGGACTTGCCAAAAAAGCGCACGCTCATTTTGTCGAAAGGGAAATGACCCAACCCAAATTGCTTCGAAAATATACGGATGATCAAGGGAAAATGGCCTACGATGCCCTCATAAAAGGTCATGACATGCAGAAAATTTTCCTGGCAGCGAATGAACAAGCCCGAGGAGGTAATGGAACTCTTGAATCCAATCTGCGCATGAATCCTGCTTACAAAGCTTTGCTTGATGTAATACCTACCGGGGAACTAGCTGATATCCTGGACTATAAGATGGTTGAAAACGGTATGAAACATGAAGTTGGCACTACCACTTTCAAATTAACGTATGATACGGTTCCTTTCGTCATTTCCTCAAAACTAATTCAAGAATCGCTGGCACCGAAGCTCAAACAATCCGATATAACGTTGAGCGTTGATGCCACTATCGGATGTACCACTAGGGCTGAAATGGCAGAGGCATTCGTGCAGATACAAAAATCGTTTGAAGAGAAAGGGGATGATCCTTCGACGTTGCCAATCGAGCTCCTTACAAAACTAAGTGGAATAGAGGCAGTGCAGCGACACGATAAATTAAGTGCAGAAAAAGCTCTTTTCTACATTGTGCAAGAACTCCGAGAAGTAAAATAATCACAGCCTAACATTCTTCCCAATAAAAGGGCTTAATCCCTGCACAATATCATGGTCTAAATGCTCATGGAATACCACCATGGAAGTATCGCATTTGTACTGGCCAACTTCTAGCAGTAGATCAGAGATCATCCGCTTCAGAGGCATATCACTAAATCGGTGGATTAGCGCGGATAGCGAATCGATGAAGATGTGCTGTACATTCTGTTCGCGTATAATATCACGCAAGAATAAGTAGGTTCGAAACACGTCGTGGATCGGGACGACATAAGTCTGCATGTTGATGGATTTTTTTGACACTTCCTTGCCACTTGAATCTACAATTATGAATTTATCGAGATCAAGTCCATGTATCGTCTCGAAGAATCGCACCACAATATTAAACGGGTCATTAAAAGAGATGTAGCAAGTCTTATCATACTCATGGGCAGCATCCTTTATGAGACCGCGTATGGTTTCTGTGTAAAGCGCTTTATTTACGTAAAAAAGAGTGTGCATAGTCATTTCTTGATGGATTTGATATAAGTATTTTGTGCATGGTCAGGCAGCGTTCAAAAAGTCTAAAAAGAGATAACCCTCTTGTTTGACCAAGAGGGG
>CAZFPU010000101.1:0-8019 GCA_964521145.1 uncultured Methanosarcinales archaeon
GAATCCCGACCAGTTCTTTGTATTCAAGCCGACTCTAAAGCAGGGATTCAAGCCGATCATCGGTAAAAAACTAGGCGCAAAGCAGATGAAGATGGTGTATGATTTTAGCGGTGAGAAGCATTCAACTAGAAATGTGGATGTTTCCGAATCACTACGAAGCAAATTCTGCATAAGTGATGGGGAGATCCTGCAGCTTGCACAGTGGGCAGTTGACATTGAAGAGCACTATAGCAAGAAAGCCCACAAATTCAAGCCGATGGACATAGAATGGGCAAAGGATGGCAAAACAGGTAAGTTGTTCATAGTCCAGGCAAGGCCAGAGACCGTGCAGAGTCAAAAAGATCACAATACTTTGGAAAAATACGAGCTCTTGCAAAAAGGCAAGCTCATACTTTTTGGCTTAAGCGTTGGAGATAAAGTGGGATCTGGAAAAGCGCATATCATCAAGAGCGTAAAGGATATCGAGCGCTTCAATAAGGGGGAGGTTCTTGTGACAGAAATGACCGATCCTGATTGGGAGCCTATCATGAAAATAGCCTCGGCAATAGTCACGAATCGGGGGGGAAGGACCTGCCATGCGGCAATAATCGCAAGAGAACTTGGAATCCCTTGTGTTGTTGGAACGGGTCATGGGACCGATCGCATACGGGATCATGAACCAATTACTGTTTCGTGTGCTGAAGGGTCGCAAGGAAATATCTATCATGGCATCCTAAGATATAGGGTCAATAAAACCGATCTTAAAAAAATCATAAGGCCAAAGACCAAGATCATGATGAACCTTGGGAATCCAGAGCAGGCATTCGAGGCATCATTCATTCCCAATGACGGGATTGGCCTTGCGCGCCTTGAATTCATCATAAGCTCATACATCAAGGTGCATCCTTTGGCGTTGCTTCATTTCGATGAGATCCATGACCATTCGATAAAAGAGCAGATCCTTGAGGCAACAAAAGGCTATCATGAAAAGAAACTAAGCCAGTTTTTTGTCGATAAGCTCGCTGAAGGGGTTGCGATGCTTGGAGCATCCTTTTATCCTAAAGATGTGATTGTTCGATTATCTGACTTCAAGAGCAATGAGTATGCAAACCTGGTTGGTGGCAAAGATTTCGAACCTCAGGAGGAAAATCCGATGATAGGTTGGAGAGGCGCATCGAGGTATTATTCGCAAAAATATGAAGAAGCATTCGCGCTTGAATGCAAGGCTCTTGCGAAGGTTCGAGATGAGATGGGGCTTACCAATGTAAAGGTGATGATCCCTTTCTGCCGAACGGTGGACGAAGGAAAAAATGTCATCAAGGTCATGCAAAAATACGGCCTAAAGCAAGGAAACAACGGCCTTGAAGTGTATGTCATGTGCGAGATACCTTCTAATGTGATCCTAGCAGAGCAATTTGCAGACATTTTTGATGGGTTTAGCATCGGAACGAACGATCTGACCCAATTGACCCTTGGACTTGATCGGGATTCCGCGCTTGTTGCGCACATATATGATGAGATGGATCCTGCCGTTAGAAATTTGGTGGAACATGTGATCAAAGTGGCGAAAAAGAAAAAAATAAAGATAGGGTTATGTGGAGATTCGCCTTCAAGCAATGTAGAATTCGCAAAATTTTTGGTCCATTGTGGTATAGATTCCATGTCACTAACCCCAGATGCTGTATTGAAAACAACTGTCATTGTTGCTAATGAAGAGAGAAAAATAAAAAAGTAATATTTTCGAGAATCAATACTGTTAACTTCTTTTCTCCAAAACAACTATTTTTCTCGTCAAATTTTGATGGATGAACTGGTCAAACTCTCCAGTAATCTTCAGATCGCTTTTTTTAATGATCTTTTCGTAATTGACATAACCCGGAAACATGATGACCGCTCTTTTTGATAGGATACGCTCAAGTTGCGCAATTACCTTTTTATAGAATTCTTCAACAATTGGTATTGATTTTGCCCTGTTCTTCTTATCGACCCTTGTTTTTTCCATGATATTGGCGTTGAGGCCATAGGGCGGATCTGCTACAATGTATGGATATCTTTTCTTGATCAAAAAATAGTCCTTTACTACCAGTTCTTTTGGTTTGATCCCATAGTGCCTAAGATTTATTCTCGATTTCAGGATCATTTTTTTGCTTATATCAAAGCCAACGGCTTCTATCCCCATAAGCCCTGCTTCGATAAGAATCCCTCCTGAGCCTACGAAAGGATCTACAATGGTGTCTTTCGTCGTTGCTCCACTCAGATTTACCATTGCCCTTGCTAATTTGGGATGCAAGGATATCGGAGTTGGCCTAGGCCTTAGATGCGATCTTCTTTCTTCAAAGGGTTCATTCTGGGTATAGATCAACAATGTGCCAAAAACAATATTTCCTGCAAATAAAAAAACAAGCGGCGTTTTTGCTTTCTTAAGATCCACTTTTGGTTTTTTTAATGAGCGCCAAACGTACTTTGCAAGGTCTCTTTCAGAGTGGGGGGAATTTTTGTTCGATATGTCATTAATTCTAATGGAAAAAGAGCCCCTATACACGTTTTCCCAGGCAAAGGATTTCATTTTTTTATCCAGTTGTGCTATCTTGCACGAAAACAATAATTGATATATTGCCTTAGTATAGGCAAACCGTTTTTTTGTTTTTTCTATCTCAGCTCCTTTTGAGTCGACAATAAGCAGATTTTGCTCAAGGCTATGTTTCTTTGCAGATAATAGCGACAAGACTTCCTGCTCTGCTAATCTTAGCGATCCTTTGTATAATTCGAAAATATATCCCATGTCCGTAGTTTATCTATGAATTCTTTTTTTTTAAAATATGCCGATCTATGAATATATAGAAAAAATAGGCTTATTGCGCAACGATCTTGTTTGTCTTTCCGTAGCTTAAGCGCTTGACGAGTCCCTTCTCATCTAACTTATCCAAGAGTCTCGTGACTTTTACTTTGGGCATGCCTAGCTCGTACACCAGATCCTTTTGCAGGCACTCTTGTTTTTCTAGGATAAATAGATACATTTTTTTTAGATCCCCTTCGAGCATGCGGACTGTGGTCTGCTGATTTCTTGATAGCGATAATTTCTTGCTTAGGTCTGATACGTAATAGAGCAGCGATGCGCCAGCAGTTGCGCTTAAGACCATCAGAAATATGGTGACAAAGAGCGGGAAATTCGCGGGGACTTTTGAGGAAATTGTCTTGTCCCCCTCAAGCCTTATTTTCACTTCCGTATTCATTCCTGAGAACAGGATAAAGCCTATGAGAAAGAAACTCGTCAAAAAAAGCCCAAGCGCAAAAAGCTCTTTTTTATTCATCTTCTCTATATGTGATAGTGGTTGTTTCTATCGTTTCCTCTTCATCATCTGCTTCTATGAACTCTTCGCGACACACAGCCCTGTCAAGCTGGTCCTTCTCGCAGCCCAGCTCTTTTGAGAGAGAGATAGACCCCTCGTCTTGAAATTCCAGCGTATATCCTTGCTTAATTGCGTTTATCTCCAGATCCCTTGCAGAACTAATGCCCTGTTTGGTCAACATGCTGTATTCATCGTAGGTATATCGATTGAAGACATAGCCATCAGCCTCTGGGTCTAAAAATTCCCCTTCTTCGAACTCAAGATATTCTTCATCATCCCAAAGATAGATAGAGCTGAAAGCTCCAAGCACTGCTCCTAAAATAAGCAAAAGCAAGGCCAATACGGCTATTTTGAAGGTCTTGTCGTTCATTTTAACCTTTTCTCCATTTTTTCATTTAATAATGTTGCTAAAATAAAAAAATGAGGAATCAATCCTCCTCAAAATCTACTTCATCCTTGTCATCTTCGTATTCCTCTTCATCCTCATATTCTTCCTCATCTTCATATTCGTAGAGGTTCTCAAGATCATCTTCTAGCGCCCCAAGTCCTGTCTCTTCATCAAGCGCTTCATACGCATCCTCGTTTGTATATATCTCCTTTACAATCCGTAGGATTTCTTGGTCATCATTATCTTCAATGGCGTAATCGAGCTGCTCATACAATGATTCCAGACTTTCTTCAAGTTCATCATATGCGCCTGCATTCGCTTCATAGATCGCATCTATTTTTTCGAACAGTTCTGCTTCTTCATCATCAAAAGCGTCAAAATTGCAATCTATTTCTTGCTCACCAGATCCTTCTGGTTGAGGCATCTGCGGGTCTTGCGCTAAAACCAATCCGGTGCTTAACAATCCTATGGTCCCTAAGATCACTGCCAGTACTCCTAGTGTCAAAAGCTGGCTTTTTGATAGTTGTTTCATTTTCGTATCCTCATGGACTTGCTGTATCGCAAATCTCTAAGGTATAGATAGATGAAACAATACAACTACTTTGGGTGGAATGCATTCCATCTTGACTTTTTTGAAAGGAAATCCGCGGAAAAGGTCTGAAATAACACCCAAAAATGACTGGGACAGGGTTCGAAATGGTGGTTGGCATCATAAGGTCGAGCCTGGCGACAAAAGAAGCGAGTGTGTTGCGGGGGTTGCGCCCTACGGGCACGCCACACCTTGAAAGCAACAATTGAGAGGCGAGAAGATGCCAACCCGAGCGCTAGCGAGAATTTCGAACCCTACCCCCTCTCAAAAGAAACAAGAGACATCACATAACGTGCTATAAATAAGAACCTGGATTACTGAAACTCTATTGGGACAGTATCATACAATATCTTGGACACAATAGCATCGCCTCTCCAGACCTTGACCTCAACCAAGATATTGCTCATGTTGAGAAGCTCTGGTCTATTTCCAGAACCTTTCTGCACAAAATAGCTCTGAATCGGATAGCTTATTGAATATTCTTTCTCATCGGGCACTATCTTTGTTATTATGCCATATTGGAACGTGTTGAATTTATCCTTAATCATAGGGCAAGTGCCATCTACGCATTTTTCAATATAGGCGACCTGGTCTGCATTAAACGTGTTGAACTGTACTCTATCGCCTTTCAAGAAGTTCCTTGTTTCTGGCATATAGGCGTTTTCATACACCCTTTCCTCATACACATACTCTTTTCCGCTCGTTTCTTCTCTGATTGTGAAAGTATTCTTGGTAAAGACATCCATGACCCTTCCTTTAAGATAAGGTTCTTGCAGCTTTTGCTTGCTAAGTCGCATAGCTTCCCAGTATTTTCCTTTATTTTCGAGCTGGACGTATACCCTATCTTCTCTTCTGATATCTTCTGTGCCTGCCAAAATTGCGGGCAAAGTAGCAACTTCATAATTGAGGTTGATGTAATCTCCTCTGATCATGTCTGTTGGATCAACGGGTATTGGTTTTAGCAAAACGGGAGTGCCATAGATAAGCGTGCTTTGCTTGAATGCTACCATGACTAGCAAGAAGACTACTTGCAAGATCACAATTAGGTAAAACCATTGTTTCTTAGTCATTTTTTACGAATTTTTCCACCAGTTTTCTTCGGTTCTTCTCAAGCAGGATGGCCATTCCTATGAGCAATAATCCTCCGATGAGGAAAAACAGATAGCCATTGAGCACATCCCAGAGGTACTCGATATATCTTGTGAAAACAGCAACGCCAAAGGCGAGGATGCTTAGATTGACTAACGTACCATCTTTTTTTGCGATGCCAAGATACATTATACCAATGATAAGCAGGAACAAGATGATGTTGAAGGTAAGTGGGATAAGCCAGTAATTAATGGTTGCAAAGAGCACAACCAGAGGGGTGAAAATGATAAGGACTGCTGGCAAGAAGAGCTCATAAAATTCCATGGGCTGCTTTTTGCTTCTTTGCGAGAATGCATAGACAATAAGAGCCAATGCAATGACTGAAAGTATGCTATAAATTATCCAGAATTTTGATTCGAATAGGATGCTTGTTCTTTGCAGGCCATCTATCATGCGCTCGGTCTCTGCCGCAAACCCCTTGAATGAGAAGAGGTACATGACGACCATCACAAGAAAGGTACCAACAAGATGGAATGGATAGCTCAGGTTTTCAAGATTCTCTTTCTTTCGGTGAATGAATCCGAGCATATAGTATGCAATTCCTAGAGATAGAAGGACTAGGAAGAACGCATAGGGAAGGAAATAGTATCGATCGATGAGTCCAAACCAGTACCAGCTTTCAGTGCCAACATATAGTGTTAAACCGATGATCGCTAAAAATAAGATCGGGGCGAGCATGGTTATATATGCAATCGGAATCAGGCCCAGTGACCAAAACAAAAATCCATTCGGATAATGGGTATTGATATTGAATATTTGTGCTATGAGGAAGATACCTGCTCCAAAAATAATGCATCCTAAAAAGATGAGCGCAGCGCCAACTTTAGGTAAGGTCTGCTTTTGATAGCGCATCATAAAGCCTATCTGGTAGCTTGCTATCATTGCCGCAATTATTGAGAATACCTTTACAAATTTTGGAATAGTTGCCCAATTAAGTGCGAAGAAGAGGACGATCCCAACGCCAACCATTATGGCGCCAAAGATCGCGATGTAGTTTGCCAGGGATAGATGCTGCTCTGTTTTTTCCTGGCCTGGACGGTATAACTCTTTTATCGTAGTTGCTTGCTCTTTGGTGATTATCTTAAGATTTTGCCATCTTGAGACCTGAGATACTAAATAGGATTGTTTTTCATCTTGCTGAGTTTTGGCTTGCTTTTTTGCCATCTTGATTGAATTCTTATTTTGCTGTATTTAAAGATTTGGCTGAAAACAGAAAACCAACCTATCGGGGAAAACCATAGGTAGGTTCTGAGATCCTGCCTGGTTCTTCCGGCGCTACATCCTTGAACACGCTAAATAGCTCTTTAAAATAGGAGACGTAGATTGCTTCTTGAAACAGATGCATGTCATCAAGATAATAAATGAATTCTGATTCGAATTGCAGTTCGAGAGGGCCAGTTGAATCTACGTAGCGAAAATCCTTTGCTTTCTTTCGCGAATTGACATGGATCAATGTTTTTTTTAGATTCCAAGGGACATAGCGTAGCTGATAGAGATTTTTCCTAATTCGCTGGTCATTTCTTTGCAACTTTGCGTATTGCTTGAAATTTCCTATTGCTTTTTTCTCCTCTATGAGTACGTTTTGCAATGATATAATCAATTTTTCTAGCATGTTGAATTCACTGTAGAATCCAGAGTACCTCATATCAGCCCTTCCTAGCTTGAGCTGAGCCTCAATCGCATCGATAATGGCTTGACACTTGGTTATCATCAGTTGCTGGTTCGCAAGTATCTTGGATAGCTCTGCTCGAAGAGTGGACTGCAGCAAGCTGCTCATGCCTTGAGACATCCTTTCAGACATGCTTTTTTCTAGGGAGGCCTTTTTTGCGTAACCTTCGATAAGATTCCTAGCACAAGCTCGGATTGTCATGATTCCATATTCAAAAGCATGTATAAAAAACTACTGCAAAAAAAGCAAAGAGCGCAACTTTTAAAAAGACCTTTTCCCCAGTTTAAGAAGATGAAAAAAGGAAGGCCAGTTCATTCACAGATTCGCCAGAATATGGTCGAGATACTCTTCTATATGAAAGAAGCGTACGGATACGATCTCTATAAGGCCTACGTTGCCATCTTCCCAAAGGTGACTATGCGAAGCATTTACTACCATCTAAAGAAAGGTATCACCATCGGCGAATTCAAAGTAAGCAGGATAGCAAAGGAGCAAGGCGATTTCTCCTGGGGCGGAGAAGTGGAAAAGACGTATTACGGGCTAGGTGGCAATGCAAAGCCTATCGGGCTAGATAAAGTCAAGGAATTTTTTGATCAGAGGAAAGTAAGTCCTAATTAGATGATTGATCTTTTATCTTTTTAATCCAATCCGAATCTTCTTTTTGGCTTTTTGTAGCTTTTTGCTGCGTTTCTGTTACCAATTCATTGAATCTATGGGAAACTGCCGGCATTCCACGGTAGGTTTTATCATAGTCAAACACACCCCACAGTAACGCCTGGATTCTCATCAAGATAGTATCTTGTGTATTGGAAATAGTCACCTTCTGACCCTGGCTATTGGTTACCACTAATTGAGTGTTAGGCATCATTAAACTTAGTAACGCTGTTGTTGGTTT
>CAZFPU010000102.1:0-7998 GCA_964521145.1 uncultured Methanosarcinales archaeon
AAACCGGAGAGGAGATGCATCCCAAAGAGAAGTTGGTACAGGGAGGAGCAGATATATCATTTATCCAGAGCTTCAAGAACATGTTTTTCATGAAAAGCGTGCGGCCAAAATCCCCGAAACGAAAAAAAGCGCCAAGCGCGACAGAATCAATGTTCAATGATCGGCAAAAAGCAGATGCTAAGGACCACGCTAAGACAGCGATATGGACCATTTACCATCATTTCAAGAAACACCATGATATGTTAAATTGGTAATTTGACGATTTGAGGTTATGGTTATAAAATTTTAGAATGCATATGAAAAATCAAAGGCGAGTATATTTAGGCCGGCCCAGTACGGCCGGCATCGATAATATCCATATCCTAGTGCATTAGTAGCATTTACAGAATCCATCAAAATAAAACCCTTGCACTAAGATATCAACAAAATAGAATCCGCGCGCATTGGCGCGGACTAAATAACTTAGCTTTTGAGTAAGAAAGTTCAACAAAATCAATTAATTTCAAAGTACAAAAGAGATATCAAAAAATGTAAAATATTCAAAACCAAAAAACAATTTTGTAAAATAAAAAATAGCCAAACACCAAACAAAAAAATGAGATTCAACACAGGATCATACGGGCCGCCAAGCACGTACGGAGGCCATCATTCGGCAAATGATTTTGTAAGCGCGATGGAGCCTGAGAACTATGGCATCAAGGTGGACAACCAGCCAAATATCGAGCTTGGCATCAATGATATCGGAATGTCAGTTCCCATGGGAATTGCCGCGCAGAATGTGGCTGGGATCTATTCTAAGATAAGAATGGGAGCGGGCAAATTAGAGATTCAGTTTCCTGGCTATCGTTCAGGCAATAGAAACCAGCAAACTCCAGAAATGTTAGGAGAGGATCAAAGACAGGCAATAAGAGAAATGCAGCTTGCAAACGATGTTCGATTCACAACCCACGCCTCATTTGGCCTTATGGGGTTCATGGGAAGAGATGAACGAGGGAACTTCTCAGTATATAATGCGAATCAGGATCTGATGGAGCTAAAGCGGGCAATTGATTTTCAGGCAGACATTGGCAGCGGAGGTTCAGTTGTCATGCATTCAGGAGAGTTTGATCGTCCAATGACGGACATGCATCTTGATGATGAGACGCATAGGATCAATTTAGGAAGAGATGAGAGTGGAAGATTACTTGTCAAGCAGGCGCATACGCAGGAATGGGACGCGCAGTTCAATCTCCTAGATGCAAGAACTTCCCAAAAATTCGAGACCGTACAAAAAGATAAATTGGTCGCGCAGCCGGTGTGGCTTAGGGCAAAGGAAAGCAAAATGGGCAAAGATAGCGAGGGAAACTCCGCGCACATTGAGAAAGGCGATTATGTCAATTATTTTGGAGAAAAAATCCCTGATAAATTTATGTATGATCCTACTAAGGGCAGAGTTCCGCACTTGAAAGAGGATGGTCGTTTCGACATAAAGATGCAGCATTTTGATTATTTTAAAAAAGAGGCTGAAGAGAGGAATCATTGGTTTGTAAGGCACTATGGGAAGCAGCCAGATTACTACGAAAAATTCTTCCCTGAAGAGATGTTCATGAGGGCAACGCTTGAAACCCAGGAAGGATACGCGCGCGGATGGGCATTGCAGCTAGGTAAAGCCGCCGCGGATGATATAGATCACTTAAAAAAAATAGACAAGGCAATTGAGTTCTATAACAAGCTAGATAAATCCATTCCTGAGAGTGAAAAATGGAAGATAATGGAGCAAGTCCCTGAAGTAGGAGGCTATGCAGGAAAATTTATCCCTTCAGAATCCAAGACGCCATTGCAAATTTTAGAGGAAACAAAAAAAGGAATACAAAAAAACCTTGAATATGCCCGGCAGTCTTCATCATCGCAGGAACAAACGGCAGAGGATACCAGTGAAACTAAAAAATACCTCATTACGCCAATCAAGAGGCTGGAGAGGCATGGCGTTCGCATGTATGCAGAAGCCGCAATCCACGCAATGAAAAAAACCAAGAATCCCGATCAGCCGGTTGTAGTCGCGATAGAAAACCTATTTCCCGAAAGATTTGGCGGCCATCTTGAAGAATTAAAATGGATCATTCAAAAATCAAGGGATCGGATGGTTGAGATGCTGACCAAACCAAAGATACCCGATGGCCTAAGCAGAAAACCTTTTGACCAAAGCAATGGAGAGCTAGACCCGCGCCTCTCAGACCAAGAAAACCCCTTCTACATGGGCATAAGCAAGCATGAAGCGCAAGAACTCGCAAGAAAACACCTCAGGGCAACTTTAGACACTGGCCATCTCAACATGTGGCGAAAATACTGGCAGGAAGATCCAAAATTGGCGCCTGAAGAAAACGATGCGAAATTCAAAAAGTGGTATCTGCAGCAAGTGGAAAGTTTGGCAAAGGCAGACATGATAGGCAATGTACATCTTGCTGATAATTTTGGGTATCAGGATGACCATACTTCTCCTGGACAAGGAAACGCCCCTATCAAAGAAGTTGTTTCTATCCTAAAAAGACATGGCTATGATGATGCGATAACGGTAGAACCCGGTGCTGACGCTGCAACGGATAATAGCGATTTCCATGGGCTCATGAAGACCTGGCGATTGTTTGGAGGCAATATCTATGGCATGGGTGGCGGTGGATCAGCAAGCCCGCAGCAATGGACCGGCGTTCAGAACTCATATTTTGGGCAGGGAAATCCGCCATACTTCGTCTTTGGGTCATACGCTCCAAGCAACGACTGGACTTTGTGGAGCAACGTTCCGATGGAATGATTTTTGTTTTTACTTTTTCATCATTTTAATTTATTATTTGGTCAAAATATTTGATTTTGTTTACTTGATTGGGGTCTGTAGATCGCTATTGATTGCCATGCCGATACCCTCTTCGGACATGTCCGCTTGTAGCTTCAATGAGGTTGCCTCCCCGTAAGGGACAACCCCGCGCGACGCCTTCTCTGCAAATCTTGATACAGTCCGACCTGATGATGGTATTGGCCTTAAGTGTGTTTTTTTATTTCGAGCATAATCCTTCAATAATTTTGCACTTTTCCACACTCAGACACAAAAATTTATATCCTCGACGTGATATGCTGGGGCTAAGGCAGATGAAGAGCACGAAGATCTGGAAAAGATAAGGAAATTGCCGGCTTCAGAGAGCCTAAAGAAGCTCACCGAACTTACCAAAAAACAGAAGAAATCTCTCGACAACATAGATGCGCTCATAAAGAAGTCAAAAGAAGAGATACGCCTTGAGAAGAGTGCAGATGATCAAGGACCGAATGCCGATACGCATATTGAAAATATTGTTACGCAACTAGAAGATCAGGAGGAATTGGGTCGACGAGAAAGTCCAACGCCATTGGGAGAAAGTACCGGTTATAATTCATTCATGCGTCAGATCCATGAAGATTACGGGCAGTTACAGTCTATTTCCTATGCAAGCATGCAGGGATCAATAACACCTGCGCAGCGCGACCTAATCGATGAGATCGGAGAGCGCCTTGATAAAACCAAATACCATGGAGAAAGCGCGGCGGTTGCTGATCTTGCAGTTGCGAGCAGATCGGTCATCTACAAGATAAGAAGGTATCAGGGCCTAGAGTAATTTTTTGCCGCTATTTTTTCTTTGATTGTGCTTAATTCAAGCTGCTTGTTGTTTACGATCCAATCATAGAGGAATGGGCTTATGCAATACGCAAATACGATGTTTCCAAGCAGATGGTTTAGGGTGAATGGGATCTGTCCAAAGAATGCCTGCGCAAACGTCATCCCAAAGAGGTAGGGGCTCAAGATTAATCCTGTTAACGCATCATAGATAAGTGTCATGACGACTGCAAATCCCACATAATGGATCTGTTTCGTCTCTTTCTGCCTCTGGAAATACCAAGCAGAAGCGATCCCAATGAGCCCATAGAGTATTGCTGTTATCCACGTCCAAAGCCCTATTCGAACAAAGCCAGAAGAAGGATGTAGCAGGTCATAGAGGATGATCGATAAGGCAGCGAAGAAAAAACCCGCAAGATAGCCCCATTTCTTGGCAAAAGGCATGGTCGTTGCCATGATAGGTTCCACATTAGGAGGACGAAAAGGAATTAATCTAATAAGGATAGATACCGCAAACCCAATTATGTACTTGAGGATATTGTTTGGCCATTGCATGTTCTTTGGTTGCCTTTGCTCTATAAAAAGATATGGATGGGAATATTTTATTTGCTGTTTGCGTTTGGGGTTAGCATCTTCTCGCCTATCAATCAGCGTATCTACCCTGGGAAAGAGGGGCACTCC
The DNA here is from genome assembly GCA_964521145.1 of uncultured Methanosarcinales archaeon. Lineage (GTDB taxonomy): Archaea > Nanobdellota > Nanobdellia > Woesearchaeales > GW2011-AR4 > BS150m-G66. The sequence continues at coordinate 4,301 of CAZFPU010000102.1, forward strand.
TTTCGGTCGACCCCGGAGTGTTACTATCATTAGGCGATGCCGGAGCGCAATGGCAGACAAGCGGAGGCATCGCACTAAATAATGCCGAAGGCAGAATGATTTTCAATAACTCCATAAATCCTCAAGGCTCGACCCGATGATGCTAACCCCAAACGCTCAATAAATTTCTATTTAGTTTAAAATCCAAGCTCAAAAACAACAAAATATAAAAAAGAACATAAGAAGAGTGCAACTATGGATGATAGGAAATTCCAGGAAATCAAAGGGGAATACGATAAGTTCTACGCATCCTTGTTGCGAGAAGGGAAATTGCCCCTGCGATCGACAGAAAAAGGGTTTTGGGGGCACATGCCTGCGGCTGATCTCTATGGGGCCTTCAAAAGGCTTGACTTAAAGAGGCATCAGACCTTTATCGATCTTGGATCAGGAGATGGCAAAGCAGTCCTAATAGCGTCGCTTTTTTGCAAGCGTGCTTTAGGAGTTGAATTCGATCAGGAGCTTTTCTTGAAATCAATTGAGATGCAGAAAAATCTGAGGATTGGAAACGCATTGTTCTACAACCATGATTTCTATGATCATGGCATCACTGGTATCGATCATGTGTTTCTCTATCCCGACGAGCCGCTGCACCGCAAACTAGAATCAAAACTGCAAAAGGAGATGAGTGGCAAGCTTATCCACTGCGGCCATCATTTCCATCCCAAGAACCTAAGAAAACTCGATGAAGTATGGGTGAATGGGAATTTGTTCACGGTGTATTCTAGGTAAAATCGGGTCTTGTGATAGTTGGGTGTTTGAAAATTCATTCTGCCTTTGGCAATATTTAGTGCGATGCCTGCGCTTCAACGAAAGCATTCCAAGGAAAATAGATTTTCCTGGGCACCGAAAATGAGTGCATTTTCTCGTGCGTTGATACCGACAGGCGATTTCGCTACGCTCAATCCCCTTGTCACTGCGGGCTGAACGAATTGAATGCCACACTTACCTGCCAGACTTGGTGGGAAGTTCATAATGCTACGGCATCGCAAAGTTATATTAGGCAAGGCTGAGCGAAGCGAGGTCCTAAAGTGCCAATTTATTTCTAAGCTGAGTTAAATTAATAAACACGAATAATTCTTCGATGCCAATGGTGGAAATAAAAACAACGACCCAAAACCTAGCCCAGTCCAACGAACCAGTCATTCTATGTTTCTTTGAGGATGAATTAACGCTCAATGCGGATTTTAAGTCATTGGATGCGAAATACGCGAATGTGATAAACTCAGCAATAAAGGAGAACATGTTCAAAGGTGTTGATTGTCAGATACTTCCGCTCTATCTCAACAAGATAATCCTGGCAGGCTTTGGAAAAAAAGAGAAAGCAGAACTTAGGAAAGTTTCAAACACGCTTGCTCAAGCAATTAGGGGCGTGAGAGGCCTTGACATCAAGAAGGCGACCATACATCTCGACAACCTCCTCGGGGCTAAGTTTGGAGATGAAGAGCTTTATGAGAAAGCCGCAATTTCTATGCATCTTGGTTTGTATCAATACAACAATTACAAGACAAAAGACCTTGATAAGGTAAAATCAATTGAGACCATATCGATCTCTATGCAAAAAGGCAAGGAAGAGAAAGCAAAAAAGATTCTTGCGAGGGCAAAAATCCTAGGCGAAGCGGTCATGAATACAAGAGATCTTGTCAATACTCCTCCAAACATCGCAATTCCGCAGTACGCTGCTGAGTACGCAACGCAACTTGCAAAGCAAAACAAGCTAAAGATCACGGTGCTTGATGAGAAAGAGCTAGCAAGACTTGGCATGAACTGCTATGTTGCGGTTGGCCAGGCATCAGTCAATAAGCCAAGAATGGTCATTGTCGAATATAATGGAGCGGACAAACAAGCCCCTACAATACTCGTTGGCAAAGGAATCACCTTTGATACAGGCGGAATCAACACAAAACCGCAGCCATCCATGCTTACCATGAAAGATGATAAGGCAGGGGCATGCTCGGTCTTGCATGTGATTGCCGCAGCAGCACAACTGGGACTAAAGGTCAATCTTATAGTAATCGGCGTTTTTGCCGAAAACGCTGTGTCAGGCAACGCCTACAAGCCCGATGACATCTTCAAGTCATATGCGGGCATCACCGTCGAAGTCTTGCACTCAGATGCGGAAGGAAGAATGGTACTTTGTGATGCGCTCGCATACGCAATCGACAAATACAAGCCAAAAGAAATAATTGACATTGCAACACTGACCGGAGCTGCAATCGTGGCTACGGGCTATCTTGCAAGCCCGATACTAGGAAACGATCAGGAACTCATCAATAAACTAATAGCATCAGGCGAGCGAAGCTTTGATAGGCTCTGGCAATTGCCGCTTTGGGAGGAGCACGATGAGATAATAAAGAGCGACATCGCCGACATAAAACACGTGTCGCAGGATATGGACGCCGGAACGATTGTAGGCGCGGCATTCCTAAAGCAGTTCATCAAAGACACCAAATGGGTGCATCTTGATATCGCAGCGACGGTCATGGTGAAGGCCGATAAGGGCTTTAGAGTGAAAGGGGCAACAGGATATAGCGTTTTGCTTTTGCTCGATTACCTGATGAATCAGAAGTAAGCCAAAGTACGTATTTTTTGTATTTTTAAGTTTATTATTTTATTTTCATTGGTTCTGGGCTCTTTTTGAAATGAAGGTTGGCATCATCAGGTCGAGCCTTGCGACTCTTGGTGATCAGTGTGTTGCGGGGGTCGCCCCCTACGGGGCAGCCACACCTTCTTTGTAAACAGAGACAGGCGAGAAGATGCCAACCCGAGCGATAGCGAGAATTTCAAAAAGAGCCCCAACACAAAAGTTTATATTCATTGGCAGCATAATTATTTTCATGAAAAACGTACTACTATTAGTCGAACAGGATTTCCAGGATCTAGAAGCGATGTATCCTTATTATCGCCTCAAGGAAGCGGGATTTAGCGTGCATGTCGCTGGATCTGAGACAAAAGAATACCATGGCAAATATGGCTATCCGATAAAGGCAGAATCCATTGAAAAATTCCACGCAAAAGATATTGATTGTGTGGTGATTCCTGGAGGGTGGGCACCAGATTTCATCCGAAGAAATGAGAAGATGCTTGCAATCATATCCGAAATGAATAAGCAAAACAAGATAATTGCGGCAATATGCCACGCTGGATGGGTCTTGGCATCGGCAAAGGTCTGCAAGGGAAAAACGCTTACCTGTTTTTCTGCAATAAAAGATGACATGATCAACGCGGGAGCAAATTATGTCGATAAGGAAGTTGTTGTCGATGGCAATCTGATAACTTCAAGAAAGCCCGATGATCTTCCTGCGTTCTGCCGTGAAATAATAAATGCGTTAGAGAAATAGAACTGTTTCTTTGTTTTTTTCTAAGAATGTTCTGAAAATCGGTAAAAATGAATCTAAAAAAATAGTTGATCGCAGATAGATACAACTATTCAAACCCCAAGCATTGCCCTAAGCTCTGCAGAAGGCTCCCAGGGGGGATCAAAAACAACTTCGATATCAACGCCCTTGATGCCCTCTATTTCAGAGACTTTGGTCTTGATTTCTTCTAAAAGCATAGGCCCATAGGGGCACATCGGGCTCGTAAAGGTCATTTTTATGAATGCTGATTCGTCTTCTTTTAGTTGGATATCATAAATTAATTCCAAAGTATACACATCAATG
>CAZFPU010000103.1:0-7935 GCA_964521145.1 uncultured Methanosarcinales archaeon
GGCATAATGACTTTTAAACTACTGAATTGTTATGCTCGACCGTAAGCCCGCTAACCTACATTTTGAACGCTACTAGCTTTTTGATAAATATTTTGATTCAAGGCAGTTCCATTTATCTTATCTATTCGGGTCGTATCTCATCCTGAGAAATAGTATTATCAAAATCAAAACGAAAACTCCAATCGATATCGCAAACAACTTGTAAGGAATCCCTTTTCTTGGCTCCTCCTGTTTTGGCTCATAATAGCCTGTTGAGATGCCAAAGCTGACCAAAAGATCGCGGCAGTCATCATCTATTTCCTTGAATACCGAGTACGTCAACAATTCTTGGTTCGTCAGGGAATCAAAATGCCATGTTATGAGCGGATCTTCTGCGATCACCTCATAGTTGCTTTGGTCAAGGGAGATCTCATTGATGAGCTTTGCCATGCATTTGGGAATATGTTCATAGATGGTCACATTGAGCAATGGCTTTTTTGGGATGACGCGCAAGATGACTTTGGTCGAGTTATCGGTACTGTTGTAGAAGTACGTCCTTCTAAGCTCCAGATTCTCGTTGCTGAAATTGACATAGTCATTAAAGAACGCCTCTACATCATCAGATACCTGCGCGTTTTCCATACTCGGATTTTTTAGCCGAAGCGCGCGCTCATATATCTGTGAGGGCTCTTGCTTTTGCTCAAGGATCCTTGGTTCTTCTGTAAGCTCTTCTTCCTCGAACATCTTTGCAGGAGAAATAGTTATCTCATCGCTTCTTGAATTATCCTGGAGGCGATTGTTTAGCAGCGTATTTTTCGCCTCGCCAAAAGATACGATGCCAAACCGATTGTTATGGATATAGTTATCCCCTATTACGTTGTTTTCGCTGTCCTCAAGATAGATCGCTGCCTCAAGATTTGATAGCTCGCAGTTTCTGATAGTGACCTGCTCCACACCCCTTAGTAAAACCCCAAATCCCAATCCCTGGGGCCCGCGAATCGAGGCGTTATTGCAGTCAAGCACCACACTGCTTCTGGTTATCGTGATGCCTTTTTCAAGGGAATAGCTCTGTTTGCATAGCGTAGCGTCATGATCAAGGTGCATATCCTCAGTTGCGATGATGCACTCTTGGGCCAGTGCGATCGATGACAACAACAGGAAAATAAGCGAAAACAATAGCGATTTTTTGTGCATTATTGTTTTTTAGCGTTTTGATTTATTAATTTTATTGAAAAGAGCGGTGGGGGAAACTCTCGCTATCGCTCGGGTTAGCGGCTTCGAAATATTTTCTGTCGCAATCAAAGAGGTGGCTGCCCCGGAGGGGGCGTCCCCCGCAACACCTTCGCTATCGAATATAAGATATTTCAACCTGATGCCGCTAACCATCATTTCCCCCACCACTCTAAAGCTCATCAACTGAGTTTCTTCTTTCACTACACTCAAGTATTCACACTTGTTTTTAAAATGACTTTGGACAAATGACGTATGGCTGAACTAAAGAGAGCGCTCGGCTTTCGAACGATCTTATTCCTCTCAGTGTCCTCGATAATGGGCACCGGCATGTTCTTTGGGGCCGCGGTTGGAAGCTCGTATTCTGGAAACGCATCGATTCTTGGATGGCTGATCATCTGGGCGATCGCGATCTATATCAGCATCTATTTTGGTGAATTAGTATCTTTGTTCCCTTCCGCTGGGGGCGTCTATGAATACGCAAAGCATGCATACGGCAGATTTTTTTCATTTATGATGGGGTGGCTTGCATGGCTTGTTGGGAACCTATCCTCTGCGTTGCTTATCGTCGCGGCAATTGATTATCTCATCCCTGATGAAAACAAGATGGTGCTTAAGATAGTGATCAGCATAGGCATCATCTTGCTGCTCAATGCCATCTGCTTGTTTGGTGTTGAGGCATCTGGACTAATTGTTGTTATCCTCTCATTTCTATCCATTGGGCTTGTGCTTGCAATTGTCTTTCCAGGGGCTGCATTGATCCAGACGAGCCACTATACTCCTTTTTTTGCGCTTGGTTTCTTTCCAATCCTTGTCACTATTTTTTTCATCTCTGAATCTTTTTTTGGATGGGAAGCGACCACGTATCTCTCTGAAGAGACAAAGAATCCGCAGACCACCATTCCTAAAGCGCTTTTGTATGGGACTATAATCGTTGGCTTTTTGGCATTCATGATAACTATAGTATCCTTGGGGATAATTCCGTGGAGGATCTTATCGATAACTCCAGCACCGCTTTCGCTTGTATTTGAACGCATCTATGGATCGTGGGCGGCATTTCTTAATTACGGTGTTTTCATCGCCCTTATTGGCAGCGCGGCCGGTGGAATGGTCACCATGCCTCGCTTGATCCTCGCGCTCGCAAGAGATAAGCTCTTCATTGCGCAGCTTGCGCAGATCCATCCGCGCTTCAACACTCCGCACAAGGCGATCTTTTTCCAGACGATCCTAAGCATCGTCATCTTTTTCATAGCGTTTGGCAAGTATAAGGTGCTTATCAGCATCATGCTTCCGCTTGCCATAACCATGTACATATTCACTATCCTTACGATACCGATCCTTCGCTACAAATTCGCGCATATGCCGCGCACCACCAAAGTCCCTTTTGCCATGGTGGGGAGCGTTTTCCTCATCTGCTTTTTCATTTCGCTTATTGTTGCATGGCTCATTGTCGAACCCAATGCATGGCATCTTCTCAAGCTTGCGCTCTCTCTGCTTGCGCTTGGTATCCCGATCTATCTGCTTTTGGAGATCTATTACGATCCCGAAGCGATTGTAAGGACAAATGATGCCCTGGCAATTTTTACCCTTCTTACCGAGCGCATAATCCTCCCAAGAAAAGTGCGCGCCGAGATACTCACCCTGCTTGGCGACGTAAAGAACAAGACTATATTGGAATTTGGCTGCTCTGTTGGCACGCTGACTTTGATGCTCGCTGAGCGAGTCAAGCCACTAGGGAAAGTGTTTGCAACAGATCTCTCAAAAAAAGATCTCATAATCACTCAAAGGCGGATGCGCAAGCACGGCCATACGCATGTGTTTGTCATCCACGATGAGCATCAAGTGAATAGAGTGCATCCAAGGATTCCTCATGTCGATGCGATAATTAGCATAGGCATGATGGGCTATCTGCAGGATGTACGAAAGGTCCTTAGAGAAATGCGCGATCTTCTGCCCTATAATGGAAAGATCGTGTTTGTGGACTACGCGGATTTTTTTAAAGTCATCCCCAATGTCGCATGGCTTAGCAACGATGAAGTGATCGAGAAATTATTCAGGGATGCCGGGTTTTCAGTTTTTGTTACGCGCAAGAAGGGCTTGTTTTGGAATTATGTGTATGTGTATGGGATAAAATATCATGAGGATGTTCCTTTTGTTTGAGTTTAGATAATGACTCTGAGGTTACGTAAAGTTCTTTTTCTGAAGAATACCTCCTTACGATACATTTGGTAACGTTATCCGCCAAACCCGATCTGCTTGGTCGTGTTACAGAGTTTGAATATGGTTTAATGGACCCTACGTTTACTTATCTGGAAAGAACGACCAATGCTTTGGGACATAAAACCGATTGCAGGTACGATATCTTCGGCAATGTCTAAGTGTCATGACCAAAAGGTTTAAATACAAGATTCATCTTATCTATCTTATAAATAAGATAGGTGAGGAACATGGGAAGCATAATTGAAATGGGAAAAATAAGCTCGAGAGGCCAGGTAGCTATACCTGCTGACATTAGAGCGCAACTAGGGTTAAATGAAGGGACAAAAATATTATTTTTTACCGAAGACGATACCTTGATAATGAAAAAAGTGTCAGCGGAAACGTTTGCCCAGATCACAAAACCCTTGAAAGAAGCTGCAAGGCAAGCTGGACTTAAAGAGAAGGATATCCCAGACATCATCCATAGATTTCGAAAAAGCAAAAAATGAAGATAGCTGTAGATACTAATGTCTTAGTCTCTGCTACTTTCTGGTATGGGGCTTCGCATAGGATCTTATTGAAAGTCGAATCCAAGGAAATAGAACTCATTCTTTCGCAGGACATTCTTAGAGAATATGCGGAGGTATTAGGGTATGAAGAGATTACTGAAAAGATAGCGAACAAAGGATTGGAAATGAAGCGTAGTATCGGAAAAATTATTTCGATGTCAACGATTGTGCAGCCAAGCGAGAAGCTAAATGTGATATCTGATGATCCGGATGACAACATCATATTGGAATGTGCAATAGCAGGAAACGTTGATTATATTATCAGCAAGGACAACCATCTGCTGAAGCTCAAAAAATATAGAAATATTCCTATAGTCGCTCCAGAAGAATTCGAAGAAAAGTATAAATAACTCCAGCATCTCACAATCACTCAATCGCCCCGTTTATGGTACGTAAAGTTCTTTTTCTAAGGCTTATGGCAGTCATTAAATCTCTAAAAAAAGAAAATCTTATTTCTAAAGACTCTAAATTTAGAGAACTGCTCAAAAATTAACATTTAATACCCTTTCAAAACTCCCCCTACATAAACCTCTAAAATTCCCCCTCTAACCTAGCTAAAACCCTACCACTGAAAAACTGAGGTCTCCACCTTACCAAAACCTTTTAAAATCACCTTCCAATCAAAATCCTCATGGAATCACACGAGAGCCTGCGCTGGCTCAAAGAGCAAGGCATATTGGCTATATCTGAGAAAATAGCTCCGCAGGTTAAAAAAGTGTTCACCCCCTGCCTTGGCATAACCGATGAGCGGCTTTTGATCGTTGGCGATATCGGCCAGAATGAGAATAGGGGGGCGGCCATCATGACCGGCGCTTATTACTTAGCTGCGCAGCAGCTGAATCTAGATGCCAAGCTGATCTTGCAGGAGCCAAAGACCAGAGGAGAGGACGCGGAGAATCTTGTTGTACAATCGCTTTCTGCTCTGCCTGAGGGTAATGTGATCATCCTTAACATGTCAGATAAGCTAGGGTCTATCCAAGACCTTGGCAAGAGCTTTCGAAAATGGGTCAAGAAGAGAAATCATCGTTTTGTTTCCGCAATGGGGCTTGGCGATCTGCCCGCATCAAAAATCCAGCACGTGGTGGATGCAATCGATATCAGCTACAAGCCCTTCCAGGCAAAGCACGCACAGATAAAAAAAATACTTGATGAAGGAAAAGAGCTGCACGTTACTACAGATGCGGGAACCGATCTTCATTTTAACATAGAAGGGATAGAAGCAATAAAAGCGGATGGAGACTACACAAAACCGGGTTCAGGAGGAAACCTGCCGGCCGGTGAAGTATATCTTCCACCCAATGGCAAGAACGTGCACGGCAAAGTGGTTGTCGATGGATCTTCAAGGGTCAAAGATGGCACTACGGTCATCACTAACCCCATAACCATTATCATCGAAGATGGAAATATCATCGAAATTCAGGGAAAGGATGAAGCCAAAAAGCTAGAAGAGACTCTGAATTGGGCGGCAGGACAGGCAAAGAATCCGGGATCGGTTCGAAGAGTATGCGAATTTGGTATCGGTCTTAATCCAAAAGCAAAGATAATAGGGGCGACAATTGTCGATGAGAAGATGCTAGGATCTGCGCATATTGGCATCGGCTCAAATTACTGGTTTGGAGGCAGTATCTTTGCGATCATCCATCTTGATCAGGTTTTCAAGAATCCGAAAGTATATTGCGATGGAAAATTGATCGAGATTTAGAATGAGAGAGTTTTTGGGATAATTGTAGGTTAGCGCCACAAAGGTCGAGCATATTATCTCTTACAAATCCATTGAAAATTCAAAAAATTTTCAGGGTGCCGAAAATCTGCGGATTTTCTAGCACAATCGACAAGGGGGATGTCCCATCCGGGGAACGTCGATTGTTTAGGAAAACATTGAATGCGAGAAGGCGCTAACCCGACCGAAGGGAGAATTATTCCAAAAACTCCAAGAAGAGCTTAGGTTATACAAATGGAATACAAACAAGTCATATTGATTCGGCACGACCTGGGGCTTCCAAAGGGAAAATTGGCCGCGCAAGCAGCTCATGCATCGCTCGAGGCTGCATTTAAGGCAGATGACTCCATCCTAAAAAAATGGAGAGCGCAAGGGCAGAAGAAAGTTGTCCTCAAAGTTGCTGATGAAAAAGAGCTTATTTCATATTTTCAGCAAGCAAAGGACGATGGAATAGTATCGTCTCTTATTACTGATGCCGGAAAGACCGTCATCGCTCCAGGCACCAAGACAGCGGTCGCGATAGGCCCCGATGAAGAGGAGAAGATAGACAAGCTGACCGGTACCCTGAAAATGCTTTAATGTTTTCATTTATTAGTAGTAAAATTTATATACTACACCGCTCCTTCTCCTCTACATGAAATCAGAAACTATTGACTCTATACTAAGCCAAAGCGTGTTCCTGACCAACTGCGGTCTTGATGCGGCAGCGCAGTTAGCGCCTTTCAATCATAGATTCTTGGGCGAGCTTGCCAACAAACGTGCTCCGACAAACCTTGATGCCTTGAACGCATACAAGCAGATGGGTCACAGTCTGAAAGGACTTATATACCTGCCGTGCACCGAGCAGCAATATCAAAATTTTGAGGCATATCTGCAAGTTGCCGGTGTTTTAGGAGAGCAGGCACATCAAAAAATAGATTAGGTGCAGAAACACTGTTTGATGCTTCATATTCATGCGCTATATTCTACCCTTCTATATTTATTTTTTTATCCTACATCGATTCAAAATCCGCCAATTGTGTTTTGCGATGTTGGTTCTTTGCTTTTGGACCAGCTAAAGCCAAACCTTTAAAACCCGTTATTTTTCCACATACTAGGATGGGCTCATAGCTCAGCCTGGTTAGAGCGCGAGACTCTTAATCTTGAGGCCGGGGGTTCGAATCCCCCTGAGCTCATTTTTTTTCAAAATTTCAAAAGGATAGGTGGGAAATCTGATAGATGCATCGTCGGCTCATGAAGACTTGTTTTTTCAAGGTCCGCTTTTTAACAATGGCTTCGAGGTGATATCAGCCGGCGGATCGTCTAGGCATGTTTCTATAGATCTGCATGTGTTCGAAGAGGAGCCAAAAGCCGATTCTGTTGAGATGGATCTCGAGGATATCATCGCATCGGCTCTTGATAGGAAAGCAGGCGGTATTTCTGGGATAGTGCTCGCTTATCCAATAGTCACTTCTTATGGGATCCAAAAAAGACAGGAATCGTTTCCGTTTGTAGAGCAGCATGTTCCCTTCCACACAAAACGTGAGAATAGAAACCACGCTTCGCACTATTTTGCATCGTATGCATTAATTGAGCAGCTGCACGCGTATGAAGAAGCAAAGCACGGGGATGATTATCAGCCAATTTCAATTTCTTATCAAAAATCGCTGGAGCAAACAAATGACATTGCCCAATTCAGGATAACACCTATCCATCTTTATCTGGTTTTGGGGATGCAAAAAGAGATTACCAAGCGCTATGCTGCAAGGAATTCTCATGAAGATTCACGCTTTTCACCACCCTCATATCAAAAGCCAACTACATTGGGAATGCACTATATTGTACCAATCTCTAGCAGTGCGTATATACTGCCAATACATGATTTTAGATTATCCTATACGAATGCCATCAGGGGGCAATACTCGTTAAAAACGCCTGCAAGCACGTATGCTCGTGTTGTTTCTGATACTAAGCTGCCAATGATCCATGCTAGAACACAGATTCCTTTGGAAGAATTGCAAAAGCATGCCTTGCCAAAAGAACAATACGCTTCGAATGCATCTCTTTCAGATGGCGTCTTTACAGATCGTCTTTCAAAATTAGAGATAATCTCGTATTCCAATCCACAACAAACTATGTCAAGGCAAATAATTAAATTTCCAATTCAGGCTGCCAATCAAAACCAATTCGCGACCCCTCTTTCCTTGCTGCTTCTAGCCAAGAATTCTAGGGTGGTTGGGGAAGGCTTTTCTTATGCTC